>JAYKGS010000131.1:0-1497 GCA_035284945.1 Synechococcus sp. | reverse complement strand
CAGGGCGCGCATGGTCTCGGTGAGCCGCTTCCCCCCGTCGGGATGCGTGGGCGCCTTCCGCGCCACCTCGGCCGCCGCCCGGAACTCCGCCCCGTCCCGGGTGCCCTCGATCGTGCGGAGGAGCTTGTCCGACAGATCGTGGATGACGTACTGCGGCACCGGGTTCGTCGCCGTGAACTCGCCCATCAGGCGAACGCGGGCGCGCACGCACTCCCACCCGCCCAGGACGTCGAGGTTGTCGTAGAGCTGGCGCTCCTGGACCTCGACCAGGGGGGACGGGTGGAGCGCCTTCGGGAAGACGAGGCCGGCGAGGACGCGCTGCACCCATGCTTGGCGCTCCGCCGGCTGCGCGGGGAACCCGCCGGTGAGCCGGCACCACTCCTCCAGCTCCGCCGCCTCTGGTCCCGTGGGGTTCGCGAGGACGGAGTTCAGCCGCTGCCAGAGCTCCGAGCTGAGGGAGTGCATCTCCGTCTGGTACTCCCGCGTGAAGGTGAGCGCGCGCGCGGCGCCGAGCCCAGTGGACTGCTCCAGGCGCTGCAGGGGAAAGTAGCGCGGGTGCAGCTCATCGAGGTCGGCCGGGAGCTCCTCGGAGCGCCGCGACTTCAGGGCGCAGCAGCAGGCCACCGGGACGTGCTCGAACGCCCGCCCGTCCGAGAACTGCAGGGAGAACGTGGACCCGGCGAAGTTGGGGGAGCACGGGAGCAGCATCACGGCCGGGTTCACAGTCAGCGGCGCCGTGGCGGCGTCGCAGCGGTGGAACGCCGTCACGGTGGCGATGAGCCCGTTCAGGTGCGAGTGCGGATCGTCCTCCGGGATCGAGTGGACCAGCACGTACGTCCCGACTGCAGCGCGCCCCCCCGGGGACGCGTGGCTGTCCACCAAGAACTCGCGGAGCGAGTCGTCGCCGAACCGTGGCTTGCACATGTGGTGGTACGTGCGCCCCGCGCGCTGGGCCTCGCGGAGCTGCTCGGAGTGGAGGCGCTGCAGGAGCTGCTCCGCCAACGCAAACTCGCCGCAGGGCGTCGGGGCCGCTGGGGCGCACACGGGGCCGTCGTCGCCAAAGGGCCGCGTGGTGCGCGGGTCGGGATGGCTCCGCGCGTGGCTCGCGACGCGCGCGACCTCCAGGGGCGACAACCGATTCACGTGGTGCGTGAACGTGCGCGGGTCGACGGCGTGCTGCGCAGGCACAAAGTACAGGTCGACGCACACGATGTCGTCCAGCTTGCTCTCGCGGAGCGCCCGGTGCGCCTGCGGGATGTGGGTGACGAGGGCGGACCACACCACCTCGGGGTCGTTCATCGCCACCTTCCGCCGCAACTTCTCGCTGGGATCGCGGAAGACGACGCCCGCGAGCCGCGCACCCGCGACGATGTGGGGCCACTCGTTCAGCTGCGCCTGCGTCCACCCACGCGCTCGGGCGTGCGCCACCGCCTCGCCCAAGTAGCGGGCGTACGCCTCGTGCCGTGGGACACCAAAGAAGGGGATGCCCACATGCAC
>JAYKGS010000130.1:0-1809 GCA_035284945.1 Synechococcus sp. | reverse complement strand
GACTCGAGGTACTTCATGACCGAGTCCAACTCCTCCTGGGTGGACGAGCGGTCCGACGACAGGTCGGAGACGGACTTCTCGAGCTCGGCGGCTTCGTGCGTCTTACCCTTGATGTCAGCACCCTTTGAGGCGCGAGTGACCTTCGCATCGCCAGTGAACTTCTCGAACTCGGCAACCGCCTCATCCTCCTCCGCGCGACGATCAGCGAGGCCTTTCGAGAAATCAGCCTCGGCAACCTCAAGCATGCCGATGATGCCGGAGGCATCCTTCGTCTGCACGAACGACGCAGCCTCACCCTGGCCGTAGTAGTCACGGAGGACACCAAGAGCCATGCGCACGCCCTCAACGCCAGCAGACAGATCCTTCTCAGCAACGTCGAACGCAGCCTTTTCCTTCTGGCGGATCTGCGTCAGCTCAGCCTCCTGGGCCGCCAGGGCGGCAAGCTCCTGGGTCAAGCGCGCGGACTCCTCCTTCAACTTCGAGATCAGAGCGGTCGACTTGTCGATGCGGGCGCTCAGCTTGTCCACCGTTCCCTGGTGAGCGTCACGCTTCGCCTCAGACTCGGTCGTCTCCTTCACGCAGAAGCCGTGCTCCTCAGCGTCCTTCTCCATCTCGTTCTGGATCTTGTCCACCATGTTGACGATCATCGTCTTCACCTTGCCGAACACGTCACCGTGAGTAGACACGGACAGGAGGGATTCGACGCGGGTTGCCATCTGGTTCAGCTCCGGATGAGCAACACCCATCTCGTGCAGCAGCTTCGCAACGCGCGCCTTGCGCGAGGCCTTCACCTGCACGAAAGAAGCGGCATCGCCGTACGCCTGCGACGCCGCACCTCCGGTAGTCTCCTGGATGATCTGCTTTGCCTTCGTCAAGGCCGCCATCTCTTCCTTGGACTCGGTCTGCGACGCCTCGAACTCGGACGCGCGCGTCATGCAGTCGTGCCGCAGCGTCTCAAGCTCCTTCGTCGTGTCATTGATATCCTTCTGCTCCGCAGCAAGATCACCTTGCGCCTGGGCCAACTCCTCCTCAGCAGCGCTCTTGGTGGCCTTCGCATTCTTCAGCTCCTCGTTGCCGGACTTCATCAGGTTCTCGAGGGACTGCTTCACCATCTCGAACGCGTGCTGAGACTCCATCTCCTCCTTCTGGGTCGCCGCGCGCTGGTCCTCGGCCTTTTCCTTCATGTCGTCCAGCACCTGCGCGATGCCGCCAGAGTGGTTCTCGTAGTTCTTGACAGACGCCTGAGGCTGCATGTCCTGAAGAAGCGACGCAAGTTGCTGCTTGTCAGCGAGGTTCACCTGCTGGGCATCAACGATCGTGCTGAGCGCCTCCGTGATCGCATCGAACGACTCCGCCGAGGCCTGAATCAGCGACGGGTTGCGAGTGATGATGGAGTGAGCGCGTCCGAGGGCATCGATGGTCTGCGCCAACTCAGCATCCACCTTCAAGTACGCCGCGTTCTGCTCCTTGCGCTCAGCTGTGGCCTTGGCGAGATCTGCCTCGGCCGTGCTCAGGGCAGCAGTCACTTCCTCGATCTTCGCTGCGGACGACACGATCGTCGCGGAGGACTTCTCCACAGTCGCGCTGAAGGCAGTCGCGTCCTCCTTCGAGCCCTTCAAGGAGTGCTGCTTCTCGACGGCCGTCGACTTGCACCAATCTGCGAACTCCTCGTACGTCTGCTGCTCCTTCTCAGCATCCGCCTGCACGCCAGCCTGCATCTTCGAGAGGAGCTCGACCACCTGCGAGGAAATTCCAATGCGGCAGTCGTGAGGAAGCTAACGCGAGAGGGTTTAGCACGTTGACATTCCC
>JAYKGS010000129.1:0-1191 GCA_035284945.1 Synechococcus sp. | reverse complement strand
CGGTAACCTGACCCGCGCCCTGAGGAGAGGAGTGGTGCACGACGTGCAGCACTTTGTGGACCTCGCCGCGGAGACGATGTCTGTCGACACCCTGAACTCGCTGCTCTCGAGGTCCGGGGCGCTGACCAAGGAGTCAGCTGGCGAGGACCTGGCCGCGAGGTGGATGGCGCACCTCGATGTGTTGACGGCCTCCGCTGTGCGAGGAGCGAGCGGGGAGCAGCCGCCAACGGCGGCCTTCGCCAAGAAACTGCTTGCCTCGAACGCCCTCGGTCCAGTGGTGTTCATAACGCCGGAGCTGGGGAAGTGGTCGACGGCAGGAGGACTTGGCGTGATGGTCGAGGAGTTGAGTTGCACGTTGGCAGAGGACCTCAAGGTCGAGGATGTGGTGGTGATCTCCCCGTTTTACGAGTACGGGAGAAAAGGAGAGCAGGACTACCTGCGCGCGGACGGGATTGAGTGGCGGATGAATGTCGAAGTGGTTGTCGGCGTCTTGGGCAAGATCACGATCGGGGTGCATGAGGGGATGCACAAGGGCCGCCGCCTGGTGTTTTTACACCACTCGCAGTATTTCCCGCGGGTGTACGAGGACAAGGGGGCGGTTGAGATGGTCGCGACGCTTGCACTGTTTGCGAAGGCGTCCCTCGAGGTCCTCTGCCACGCCAAGCTGATCCCAAGTGTCATCTTGACCAATGATTGGTTCACTGGGCTGGTCCCCGCCTACGCAAAGGCGGGCGCGTTCGGCTCCGCGTTCAACAACACCTCGTTTGTTCATATCCTGCACAACCTGTCGGATGCAGCGTACGAGGGTCGCGTGTATACCAACCGTGATGACCTGGGGCGTATTCACCACCTCCCCCTCGATCTTTTGATCGACCCGCAGTGGCAGCAGTTCTGCCTGAACCCATCGCGGGCAGCGTTGCTAGCATGCGACACATGGGCCACTGTGTCTCCGTCGTACCGACGAGAGTTGCTTGAGGGGTCGCCACTGCGGGGCCTCTTGGACCGCTGCCGGGTTCCGTTCGCGACTCCAAATGGCGTTCACATCGGCCAGCGCGAGGCAGCGTTGGCGAAAAATGCGAGTTGTCACGCGGAGGCCAAGAGAAAGCTGCAGGAAAAGTACTTTGGTGCAGCGGACGCGTCGATGTGCATTCTCGCATTCGTCGGGCGGCTGACTCGGCAGAAGGGGGTTCA
>JAYKGS010000128.1:0-1449 GCA_035284945.1 Synechococcus sp. | reverse complement strand
TGGCGCCCGCCTTCGCCGACACCGTGAACGTATACTTGCCGCCATCCGCAATCTCCAACAGGCCTAAGTACCGCGCGCAGAAATTCTGCGTGAACCGCTCATCCCCCTCCAGGTTGACCCAAATGCGCTGGCCAGCGGCCTGGAGGACTTGCTGCTCCACAGCGACCACGTCGGGGCAGAGACCGATCAACGACGGGACCTTCGTCGCCTTGAACTCAGGCCCCATGGAGAAGTACTCGCCGTAAAGGCACTGGGAGAACTCGTCCTTCATCACGGCGCGCAAGTCGCCTTCGCCCTTCTGCAGGAGGGCGGTCGCCGAGATGCGCTCCAGCTCGTACTGCGCGCTCGGGAAGCCGAGCTTCACCGTCGTCCGCTTCTTCACCCCGTCGCCTGCGGCAATCGTCCACGTCCCAACGCCACCAGAGCGTTTCAGCTCGCACATCCCGTCTGCCTTGAGGATCAGATCGTCCTCCACCGACTTCCCGGTGGGTTTCCACTGCCAGACGCCGACGTACTCCGCCTCGGCATCTCCCTCCATGCACGGCCGCACCAGCTGGTCAGGGACCCGCTTATCCACCCCACCGAACAGATACCGCACGTCGTACGACGACGTCGACGACTGGGTCTCGATGATGATCGCCTGGCACCACTTGCCGGCCTTCGAGACCATCACCTTGTCCCCCTCTGCGAGTTCAATGAACGCGCGCTTCGCCTGCCAAAACTCTGGCTCGCGCTCCATCTTTTTTTGCGTCGCGAGCGCCTTCTGGAACGCGAGGTTCTTCACCAGCTCAACCTTCGCGTCCGGATTCGCGGCCATGTTCCCGATGGCACGGCACGCCTCGCCCAGCGTCACCGCGGCGTCCGACTGGCTCTCCATCACCTCCAGCACCGTCTTCACCACCCCAACCTTGGCGAACCGCCCCGCAGCTGCCACGTACTGCGACATCGAGGCGATCAGGCGGCAGCCCCCCTCGGCGACTTCGGGCACGACCTTGAGTTCGTCGAACCGTTGGGCCGCGATGTCGCACCCGCCGTCCCGGGTGAACGCCGCGCGGGCGGTGTCCCCCCGGGCGGCATTGGGCGACACCGTGTTGGCGATCGCGCGGAACGCGTTCTTGCACGCCTCGTCGTCCCCACATTTCTGGTATAGGAACAGCACGGCCGCATTCTCGCGCGAGCGGAACGTGGTCGTTTTCTTCGGGGCGGGCTTCATATCTGGGAAATACAGCTCTTCCAGCAACTCCATCGCCGACGCCGCGGGGGCGTCCACTCCGAAGGCGACGCACGGCGGTCGGAAGAGGGCGGTACGCACCTCGGGGGCCGCCTTCGCAATTTCCTGTTCCAGGACGACGGCGTCGTGCAGCAGAGAGATGGTACCGATCTTCGCGCCGTTCACACTGCCGTTCAAGATGTCGTGTTGGACGTCCTCGTTCTTCAAGCACTCAGGCT
>JAYKGS010000127.1:0-1472 GCA_035284945.1 Synechococcus sp. | reverse complement strand
GAATCTTGTATATCTAGATTATAAAGTTCTACACTGGTATTTTTAAAGTTAACATCATCTATGGTGTTACCATAAAATGTTGCGGTATCATTTGTTTTTATTGTGTATAAGTTAAGTGTTTCTAGTTCTATATTTGCTTCTTCTACCGCATCGTGAAGATTTTTCCAATTATCTCTAAAACCCTGTGAATCATTATCTTGCCCTCTTACAGGAAAGTTTTGATTTACTCTTGACAAATAATTGGTTACTGTAACTGACACTATCTAACTCCGGGTTTAAAGATATTTATGGTGTGTATTATCAGGGTAGTTTTTTCTTTACGTCGTTAATTTCTGCTTTTAATTCTTTAATCGCTTCAATTAACAGACCTACTATGTTGCCATAGCTAACACTTAGATAACCTTGATTATTGACACGTACTACCTGCGGCACAACTTCTTGTATTTCCTGTGCGATAACGCCTATATTATCGGCCTGCTCTAGTGTGCTAGTGTACGAAACTCCGCGCAGTTTTAATACCGTATCCAAAGCATTTGTAATAGTTTGAATATTAGTTTTTGTTCTAGCATCCGATGTTGCGCCAACGTTTACCGCAGTTAGAACACCGGTAGAGGGTCTAAAATAAATGCCATATGTTGTTGCTATTGTAGGTGTTTGATTAGTTCCTGCGCTGGCAACACCTACCACATAAAAATCTGACGCCGCTGTACTCGCAGTAGCATTAATGGCAGTGCTTGGGCCAGTCGGGCCTGTGGCACCTGTGGGTCCGGTAGGTCCTCCTGCTCCTGTAGGTCCTGAAGCTCCGGTAGCCCCTGTGTTTCCTGTGGGACCTGTTGCTCCTGTGGGTCCTGTGGGTCCTGTGGGTCCAGCAGCTCCGGTAGCCCCTGTGTTTCCTGTGGGACCTGTTGGTCCTGTGGGACCTGTTGGTCCTGTGGGACCAATCACGCCTGTAGCACCAGTAGCACCTGTTAGACCAGTAGCACCTGTTATACCTGTTGCCCCTTGCGGCCCTGTTGCGCCAGTGGGTCCAGTAGCGCCAGTGGGTCCAGTTGGTCCAGTTGGTCCTGGAGGACCTGCAGGCCCAGTAGCGCCTGTAACACTCGCACCAGTCGGGCCGGGAGGTCCGGGAGGTCCTGTTACAGAAGCACCGCTTGGTCCAGTAGCACCTGTAGCTCCTACACTTCCGCCTGAGCCAGTAGGTCCGGGAGGTCCTGATGGTCCTGCTGGTCCGGTAGCACCTGTACTTCCTTGACTAGCAGCAGCACCTGAAGGGCCTGTAGGACCAGTTGGTCCAGTAGGACCAGTTGGTCCAGTTGGTCCGGTTGGTCCAGTGTCACCTTGTGGACCAGTAGTACCTACTGGACCTTGAGGTCCTGGTGGTCCTATGTAGCCTTGTGGTCCCCTATAGCCAGTTGGTCCTCTATAGCCTTGCGGTCCTCTATAACCTTGTGGTCCTGGCGGACCTATTGGGC
>JAYKGS010000126.1:0-1096 GCA_035284945.1 Synechococcus sp. | reverse complement strand
TCGCCGGGCCCCTCGGACGTCTGGGCACTCGACCAAACCGTCGAAGCGTTGCGGGACGTGCAAGCCGTACGTCCGGACTTGCAAGCCCGCGTCGTGCTGAACCGCGTGGATCGGCGGACGGCTCTGGCCTCGACGATTGAAGAGGGTGTTCGTTCCTCTGGCCTTCAGATTTTCGAAACCACGCTCGGAAATCGGGTCGCCTATCCGGAGGCAATCGCGGCCGGGCAAGGGGTGTGTTCGTACGCGGGCGCCTCGTCGGCCGGAAAAGAGATCAAGGCACTGCTCGCAGAAGTGTTGGATGTCGTGGGAGGCAAAAAATGAGCAAGGGAAAAGTCAAACCGAGCATCACCGTCCGACGGGCCGGCTCGCTGCCCACTCTGGCAATCCCCCAGATCGTGGACGAAACCCTCGCCTCAAAGCTCATTGGCGACGAGCTCCCTGCCCCGGCCTCGGAATCTGCATCAGAACTTGCCGTGCCGCAGCCAGAACCGGAGGCGGCGGCGGCGGTGCCCCCCTCCCCCGCTGCAGCCATCGCGGAGACCCCTGCCCTGACGGGGGCGACGGTGACGGCCGCGATGCCTGCTGAGCAAGTTCCGCCTGGTGACAGCGCCGCGCCTCCGCCCGCGAACACCGATGTCTCAGCGCGGACACCTCGCGAAGCGGAGCCCAAGAAATCCAGGGCTCCCAAATCGCGGCTTCCCCCGCCAGAAGTGTTTCGTGGCGCACGTGCCATGCCGGCCCAGGACTCGGAAAATTCCTGGGCCGCGCGTCACAAGAAAGTGATGTGGGATTGTCCCCGCGATTTGCTGGCCACGCTCGATGACTATCGCGCGAAGGGTTACTCCAAGAACGCGATTATTACCGCGGCAGTCCGTGCGTATCTGGGTCTCGAGGGCGATTGAGCCCCCTGCCCTGTTGAAAATCCTGAACCTCCGCGTTCACCCAGGCGCCGATTCTCGTCGGCGCTTTTTTTGACACCTAGGGGTAGGGTGAGGGTTACGGGTAGGGTGAGGGTTACGGGTAGGGTGAGGGTTACGGGTAGGGTGAGGGTTACGGGTAGGGTGAGGGTTACGGGTAGGGTGAGGGTTACGGGTAG
>JAYKGS010000125.1:0-2174 GCA_035284945.1 Synechococcus sp. | reverse complement strand
GTCAGCTGGGCTTGCAGCTGGTGGCCACCACGCCAGCCACGCGGCGGGTGCTGCTGCCGCGTAAGGGAGCCACACCGTTGCTGCGCAAGGCAGTGGAGTGGCATGGCTTTGTGGTGGAGCAGCAGCCAGCGGCCTGCCAGGAGCCGGCAGCCTGGATCAAGCGGGCCAGGGACCGGAAGCTGGCGATGCCGATCTGCATAGACCTGCTGGGAACAGCCTGGATCGCTGCCCATGGCCTGACGCCCCTGCCGGGCCAGCCAGCCTTGATCGAGCAGCTGTGGTTGCTGCTACCCAAGGGGGCGGAGAACACCAAGGCAGCCCGGCAATGCCTGCGGTTGCTGCGGGCGCAGGTCGCCAAGGCCGCAGCTATGCAGGATCTGCATGAATAACAGGTCAGAACGGCGTTGCAGAGGCTGCAGATCGGTGCCAAATCGCCGCATCTGCCACCAGAATTGGAGCTGGCTTGCCTAGGCGCTGATCGGCGCTTGATAAGCGAGAGGAGCATGCACGATCCAATCGGAGCCTTCACCCGAATTCGTGAGCTCTACCTCAGCTACCTGGACACGGCGTTCCGGATCGAAGACCAGGGTGTAGCCGAAGAGCGTCAGAAGCTGCTGCGATCCGCTGGGGCACTTTGCACCGAGCCCCTGTTAGAACCTCAGCCGGAGTGGGCAAAAGATCAGCGCGACTTCCATGATCTGCTTAACGAGACGGGTGATCAGGCCGTTCTAGCCCCGCTAGCAGCTCAGACACGCCAGCTATTCCTCGAGCTCATTGGCTGCGGCCTCATCGGGCGTGATCAGAAGGGTGAGCTCTTTCGCCCTTACCGCCACCAACTGCAGATGTTGGCCAAGGGGGTGCGCGACGGACAAGCTGGGATCGTGACGTCTGGCACTGGGTCCGGGAAAACAGAGTCGTTCCTCCTCCCAGTGCTCGCAACAATCCTCGACGAGGCGAAGAGAGAGCGAGGGGGATGGAGCAGACCAGCGCCGGGCTACCTGAAGCACCGATGGTGGTGCGATCCACAGGGAAAGGCCTTCGCGGAGCGTGATCGCGAGAGTGTCTATGGCCTCCGGGAGAGTATCAAGAGTCGAGGATTGGAATGGGATGGGTTCCACAAACGCCATCAGCGTGCAGGCGAAACCCGTCCGGCTGCCATCCGGGCACTGGTTCTCTATCCAATGAATGCCCTGGTCGAAGACCAAATGGCCCGCTTACGTGCCGCGATCGACTCACAGGATGCTCGCAAGCTTCTAGAAGAAGAATTAAACGGAAATCGGATCTTCTTTGGTCGATACACCGGTCAGACGCCGGGTGGGCCCTGTTACTGGCGCAAGCACGAACGGGTTCTGGCTGGTCTTGCGACAGGCAGCGGCACCAGCCAGCTCAAGGATCAGATCCCCGGCTGCACTAGCACTCAGACCTTGACGCAGTGGAAGCAGCAGGTGAAGTCGTCGCGTCAGCGACGCGTCGAAGAAATGCTGATCGCGTATGCGCAGATGGAGGATCTGCAGCGGGCTGTCCGTTCTCAGCTAAAGCTTGATCCCGATCAGCAAGCGGGGTGGACGCAAAGCGACGCGCAGCGAGAAACCGCCTTTGCCTTTCCTTCTACAGATGGGGCTGAGATGCTCTCCCGCTGGGACATGCAGGAGACACCGCCTGACATCCTGATCACCAACATCAGCATGCTCAACGCAATGCTGAGCCGCTCGAGTGAGCAGCGGATGCTGGAGCAAACCAGGGACTGGCTGGCCAGCGACTCGCGCAACCGCTTCACTCTCGTGATCGATGAGTTGCACCTCCAGCGGGGCAGCGAAGGCACAGAGTTCATGTACCTCTTACGTCTTCTGCTCGTCCGTTTAGGCCTTGATATGCCTGAGCGACACCACCAACTTCGCCTGTTGGCCTCCAGCGCTTCGTTGCCTTCCGAAGGCGATGGCGCTGAACAGAGCCTCGATTATCTGCGGGACGCGTTCGCTGATTTCGGGCTTCCACTTGGCGCTGAGAGAGAGCAGTGGAAGGAGGCGATCGTGCCAGGTGAGGTGGTTCCTCCTCCGGGCGTCAAGGGAGGGTGGAGTCTTCCCAAGGATCCAGAGCGGGTATTGGTTGCATGCAGGCGGTTCTGGCAAGCCAATGGCATTGGAGACAACAGCAACGGTGAAGACAACAGCGAT
>JAYKGS010000124.1:0-1807 GCA_035284945.1 Synechococcus sp. | reverse complement strand
GTCCATAATCGTGGACAACCCCCTGCTCAGCGAATGCCCAAGGAAGCCGCCAAGCCGACATGGGAGGCATCCTTTCGCAGTGCGGCGAAAATCAGCCGCGGATGGACCGTCAACCCGAGCGGCGCGGGGAAAATCCAGCTCAAGGTGCGCATACCGGGGCAGCCGACCGAAACCTGCGTCCTGCCCCTCGACTGGTGCAAGGAAAGCCAAAACCGGGCTTTGCAGCTAATTGGCCAGATTTATCGACTGGTCGGTTCGGGGCAAGCAACCGTCAAGGGTGCGCTGGAGATGGCGCAGGCAAACAGCGACACCATGCGTCCCAGCACCGACTGGGGGACCGTCCGAGATGGGCTGAAAACGGCACTGACAAAAGGTCGCAACGAAATCCGAGAAACGTCTTGGCGGGACAACTACAAGCCCTACATCAAGGAAGCCCTGCGGTTGCTGGCTGAACGTAACGGGCCCAACGACGGGCACGAGCTGCTGCGTCGGACATTGGAGAAATGGCATGGCAAAGCCGCAAGCCGTGCCGCGTGCTGCATTGCCATCCGCAATCTCACTGACCACGCCATCGCCCGCCACAGGGCTCCAGCGTGCTGGCGAATCGACGTAGCCAGCATCAAAGAGTTGCGCGGCAAGGCACCGAAGAAGCGCATCAAAGCGACCCTGAGCGACGACGAGATTCTCTACCTAATCAACGCGGTCGAAGCACGAAATCCACGCTGGGCAAACGTCTTGCGGCTCCTTGCGCTTTACGGTCTGCGTCCTATCGAACTCCAGTACCTCCAAGCCAAAAAGCGCGAAGACGGCAGCCTCGGGATGTGGTGCGGCTACCAGAAGGCTTGCGGCGGCGTATTCACGGAACCACGCTGGATTGAACCCTGTCCTGTTGAGAACAGCACCGGCGAAAAACAGCACTGGAATCTCGTAGGTTCCATGGCAGCCAAATTACTGGAGTTGCCACTGGGCAACGACGGCAACCCCCGCGAGCTGAACGGTCATTACGTCGAACAGTTCCTGCGAAAACAGCCCGAATGGAATGAGTTGCGAGAACGCTGTGACGCCCGCGGCGAATGGCTGCGGGCATACACGTTCAGGGACAGCTACAGCCTGCGGGCGCACGGTTATGAGATCGAGGTGGGCGCTGTAGCCGCATCAATGGGCCACTCGGTGGCCGTACACAGCAGCTCCTATCGCTGGGCTTCAGAGGCGACAACCGCCGCAGCATTCAGGAAGGCGCAGGCATAACACCACCCATATGGGCATTCAAAGGAGTCGAACACCATCGGTGGGGGCTATAGTGAATCTGTGAAGTCGGGTAGCCGCTGCGAGCGGTCCGGTGGACGAAGACAAAAGCTGTCCCCCACTTGGGATGGAAGCTCCTCACCGCCCTATTCCGACTAGGCACAGGCTTACGCCTCCGGATGGCGTATCGCTCAAGGCTGCTGAAGCCTGGGTGCGACGACGCACTAAGAGTCGGATTCGGCTTGAGAACTACGTCATCTACGGCGCTCCTGAAACACGGAAGCACCGCGAGAAGTTCCTCAAGTTCGCAAGGGCTCTTCAGGCAGAGTTACTCCACCACGAGAACTGGGACGGCACACCCCGCAGCTAATCGGCTGCGGCATAGCCGCCATGTCACACACCCGAATCTGGGTTGACACAGCAGCCATGGCAGAACGCCTTGGCATCCATCCGAAAACCCTTCTGCGCCTTCGCAAGCAACTACGGTCGCCCTTTCAAGAGGGCACGCATTACCGGTATGGCGGGCTCACTACGGGCGCACCACTGCAATGGTTCCCCGAGC
>JAYKGS010000123.1:0-1375 GCA_035284945.1 Synechococcus sp. | reverse complement strand
CCAGCCACCGATCTCCAGGCGTCGCTCGAACCGCGCCCGCGCCTCCGCCGGCGTCAGCACCGGTCGTGGTGGCGGCGGTGCACCCATCCTGCGCCCATCGAGCGGGGCCGGTCCGGCCCTCATCGTCTTCGTCGCCGGGACGATCGCTTCGTCAGTCGCCGGCGAGGGGGCGGCGTCCACTCGCGCCGTGGGCTGTGCTGTCGTCTGCACGCCGGCCGCCAGCAGGCGGGCGCGGGCGGCGTGCCGCTCCTGAAGAGCGAGCGCAGCGGCTTTGGCGTCGTCTGCGTCCGCCACCTGCTGGAGCGCCCAGGCGAGGGCCCGCTCCTGGCGGAGGGTTTCGGCCGTGTCGTGCACCGACGGCGCGCCACAGCGCGCGCATCCGCCATCGGCGGCCATGGGCACGGGGGAGGCGCCGCAGCGCCTACAGGTCGAAACGTTGTCCATGTCGCACCATGCTACGAACGCCCACCCAGGCCTCCCCGTGCGCATCCGAAGGCGAAGGAAAAGAACAAGCGCGTCTTTCGCCGACCGGGCGTGGACGTCCCCACCGCTCCGGACAGAAAGGGCCGAACACCGCGAGACCTCTCCGCGCCGCCGAAGGATACTCCTCGCCCCTTGCCAGATGCCATCCCCTGCCCTCGCCGCCGGGCTATCGCCCGCGGCATCCCCCCGTCGAGCACTGTCTTTTCGCAATCCGATCGCCCGGGGCCCCCCACCCACCTGTTTCGTGTCGTGCAGCGCAGCCCATTGAACATCGGCCTCCGGCCCATTTTCGCCTCAGGCTGCTAGAGAAACGCCTGCGTGGGCGCGCGGCAGAGCATGGCCGCCTCATATTGGAAGAGGCACGCGAGATGCTGCGGCTGGTGGTCAGCCAGCCCCGCGCACCGCGCAACCTCGGTCAGGCCATCCATGCCAGGTTCGCGGCTACGGGCGGCATCGACGTTCCACCGGCAGAACGCGGCGCGATGCGGCGCAGGACCAAGGTGGCTGAGGATGGTGGTCGTGCGGTGGACACCCGCCCCGACATATCGGGAACGCTGCCATGCGAGCGGAGTGGGTTCGGGTGATACAGCCGGATTGCGTGACGGGCGATGAACCCGACCGCGCCGCGTTGTATACGGGCGGGAACCTTCCCTTTTTCATCCCCCAGGGAAGCGCGCTTTGTGCGTCAGACTGCCAGAAACGGAGCGACTTCCATGCGTACCCTGCGCGCTCGTCCCTGCCTGCTCTTGTGTGTCAGCGCCCTCGTCGGCGCTTGCGTGGAATTCAGCGGCACCGACGACACGGACGGCGGCCCGGGGGCCGGCCCCCTGGATGCCGGGGCGACCGGTCCGGACGCCCCCGCTACGGCAGACGCCGGCGCATCCGGAGGCAG
>JAYKGS010000122.1:0-1727 GCA_035284945.1 Synechococcus sp. | reverse complement strand
TCTTTGCTTTTCTTTCGCTTAGATTCTGCCTGATATTACGATTGGCCGGGCAGCCAATCACATTGAATTCAATTGGTTGTTCTGCAACTGGCTGGGGCCTCCGCCGGCGAATCCGGATCGCCTGGCTAAGCCCCACTCACCTTGTAGCAGTGAAGCTGCGGGGTGAGAGATAGATCCATGCGATCGATGACGTTCGATCTCCACTTTTGATCCTTCGCTTCGATGCTGTTGAGATGCGAGCTACGCAGTTCACCTTTCGACTTGGCAAGATTCCCCGCTTCGGCTTCTGCAGCTTTTCCGTCTTTGGTCCAATGGGCCATGGCTGCGCCGATACCTGTTTGGTGTCGGAGCTTGGTGCGACTGAACCAGTGCTCTGTGTCTGATTTACCTCTGGTCCTCCCGGCTCGTTGAAATCCGCTTTGTCGCCTTCTCCCACTGGCGTAGGACGATCGCAAACTCCTGGTGTCTGTGCGTTCGTCGGAGCTGCAGCTGTGCGTGAGAAAGGGAGATAGGGCGCTGCGGCACGTTCTTCGTGATTTCGCTGCAGCGGGTCAGTACCTTTCGCCGTAATTCAGCTCAGTAACGGTGAAAACCTGCCTCAGCGTGGGAACGACAGTCGTCGGCTCCCTTGCGTTTGATTGCGGTACGAGAGAGCGCCCGGGCGCGACGGGCCCTCGCTGCTGAGCAAGCCGCATCACACTACCTGACGTGGTGTTGCCATTTGAAATTGGATTCAGCGAAGCTGTTGCGCTGGGGAGAGTGGCTTTGTTGCGGCCGTTGCCATACGCAAGAATGCGTGCACACAGCGCTCTGCGGAAGCGCCTTATTTTACTTCGCTTCCCTCTCCCTCTCCGAACCCCGGGCCGCATGCCGCGTACACTTTCGGTGGAGCTTTTGTTGCCCGATGTTGGGACCTTAAGCGAGGGCATGCGCCGCGCTCACCAACGCACCTGGCTGTCGCCGCACCAAGCTGGGAATAGTTGGAGCGCGGGTGCTCCAGACAATA
This sequence comes from Synechococcus sp., assembly GCA_035284945.1. Taxonomy (GTDB): domain Bacteria; phylum Cyanobacteriota; class Cyanobacteriia; order PCC-6307; family Cyanobiaceae; genus Cyanobium_A. The sequence goes on along the minus strand of JAYKGS010000122.1, from coordinate 721 downwards.
GAGACGCAGGTCTTCGGCTTCTTGCTGTATTGAGGGCCGTCGATGGACGGACACGCGCCGCTTACCCCGAGATTTGATGGGGTGACGGCTGGCGATTTGCCCAAGCTTTGTCGCAGTCGTGCACTTGCTCGCTCCTGCTATCGGCCATGTAGCTGGGCGCAACGAGCCGCGGCTACAGTGCAAGTGGCGTTATGTTCATCGATGTAATTGCAGCTAGTCTGGACGTCAGTGAGGCTGCGATGAGGCGATGCATTCCGAGCTCTCACTGCCGTGGTCGCTGTCGCAGCTCGAGGAGCTGTTGCCGCCGAAGCGTATAGTCCTGCAGCCGCGGCTAGACTAGCCGCACACACACCAGCGATGATGATCGCTGATGCAGCAATGTGTCGTTGTTGCTGATTCGAGGGTGCAGACACCGTCGTTGACTCTGTGTCGTTGCTCTCTCTAGGTGTCGCAGTTGCCCTGGAAGTTGTCGCTCCTCTGCTGGTATGCAGCGGGCAGCTGCACTGTCGTGCGATGCAAAGCGCGCATAGGCGCCATGCGCCATGCGTAATGCGTAATGCGTAACGCGCTGATGTGCGATTCAAGACGCAGTGCGATGGTCAACGTGTGGTGCAGAGTTGCGATGCATGATGCGCTGATGCACGATGCACGACTCCAATAGTCGATGCTGATGCATAAGGCTGGGCTGCTGAACGCCATGCTGTGCCACTCCGATGATCTA
>JAYKGS010000121.1:0-2295 GCA_035284945.1 Synechococcus sp. | reverse complement strand
CCGTCCCCGATGGCGTCGCCGTATACGCGGACAGGGCCCGTCCTGTAGAAATCTCCGTTGAGCGCGACCTGGACGCCCACGTCCGCGCCCCAGCCGCCGGCGGTCTGGAGCACATCCGGCGCTGTGGTGGACTCCACGTGCACCCCGGCCTCGCACAGGTCGACGCGGACGACCCATGTGTCCGTGTCCGGGCTCGAGGTGCGATATGCGCTGAGGGTGATCCCCGGGTACGGGGTTTCCTCTGCCCGGAGCGCCAGCGTCAACGCGAACGCGGCGTTCGCGAACCACAACCACATAGCGGCACCCCCACGAACGGCGCATTGAAGAACGAAGCGAAGCCTCATCCAGTTGGCGAGCCCATTGTCGTCGACATAGCCCAGCGGCACGAGGACCTGTGGGTCCGCGGCGCGGGTGTCGACGTCCAGCATGGCGACGCAGTCCGCGTCTTTGAAGCAGGCGCGCCCACCACCACCGCCCGGAGCCGCATCCGCGGAACCGTCCATCTCGGCAGGAAACATTGATTCTTGTTCGAAACCTTGGCACCCGTTCGAACCTGTGGCATCATGGCTATTGGTGGTCATCAGACCAGCGACAACATCATACGCTCTCCCTCCGGACTGCCGGCGAAAGCGCGGGGGCGTTGCATGTTCAGCAACTTGGTGAAACGCGTTGGTTGCGTCGGCCTCGCGGGCGCGCTCTGGCCGCAGGCCGCGCAGGCCCAGTGGATGGGAGAACTCTGGGATGACCCCAGCGTCGGGCCCCAGTGGAGGCAGACGCGGCTCTCCGACGTCGTCTTTCCGGGAACACACGACTCGGGGACCTACCGCTTGAGCGGCGCGGAAGTCCCGCTCGGCAATGAGCTCGAGGTGGACGATCTGGCGCTAGCGGGCGCGATGGACGTCGCGGCGGCCTTGGGCATTGCCGAGCTCCTGGCGGAGGCGCAGGGCACGGACGTGGGCCAGCAGCTCGCGGATGGGGTTCGTTATCTGGACATCCGCACGTACTACGACGTGGCGGAAGGTCGTGTTCACATCACCCACACTTTCAAGGGACCGCCGCTCGAGGAGATCCTGGCCGACCTCGCAGCCTTCGTCGACGACCCGGCGAACGCTCGAGAGATCATCGTGTTCCAGTTCTCCTATAAGTCCGCGGACATCGCTCGCGTCCAGGTTCCGGGACTCAACGAAGCGGTATACCGACAGATCTTCGACTACCCGGTCCCATCCGGCGGGACGCTCGGAGAGCGGTTCATTCCGTGGGATGTGCCGGGTGGTCTTCGACGCTGGAGGTCGACCCTCAACCCGGTGACTTGGCTGCTCGAGACCACAGCCCTCTCGGATCCCACGGTGGAGCAGGCGCTCGCCACGGGCGGTCAGATCATCTTCACGGGGCCGCGGTCGAACTACAAGGCGCACCTCGACCCTCACATGGAGGACGTGTACGCGACGATGTGGGAGAAACCCGACGGGGAAGGCGACTTCTACGGGTCCCTCACCCCAGGGGAATACCCGCCCTGGGTGGTCATGAACACGGAGGGCCGGGCGTTCGACCTCATGTCGAGCGTGGCGGCGGAACGTAAGCCCCTCACCAGCGAACTCGGCTACCCAGCGCCCTCCTCCCATCGCTATCTCAGCATCCTCGGCCTGCACTCCGGAGCCAACACCACCGACCTGACGCTGTTTCCGGTCCTCGGCAACCCGTTCACCCTCGAGGGCTACGCAGACCGCCTCAACCCGGAGATCATCCCGCAGCTCGCCTCGCTTCCTCGCGACCAGGTCAACATCGTCGCGGTGGACTATTACGCGGACTGGATGACCCCGTGGTTCGTAGCGCTCAACCGCGGCGTGGTCCGCATCGAGACGGGGCCCTACGATCAATATCCGACCTCGATCATCTTCGAGGAGCGCACGGACGAAGGTGATGCGTCCGGCGATCCCGACTTCTACCCGATGTACGTCAGCGGCAACCTCGGGCAAGACGTCTACGACGCCTTCGGCACCTCTGTCCTGTTGGTCGACCCGGATTCGTACGACCCCGACGTGGGCGGCGGGGGCTACGTGTACGTCTCCGACCAGCGGTCCATCACCTACGAGATGACCCTAGAGGCGGGTGGCTGGGCGCACAACCGCTTCGCCGAGGTGCACGCCACCCGCCCCGAGCACCTGTTCCTCGGGTTTGCGGAGTCGGATGACACCTCGGGAGACGACTACGTCACCATCTCCCCGACCTGGGGCGACTGGACCTACCACGTCGACCTACGGAGTGACGTGGACGCGGCCGTGGGTCCTGCGGGCG
>JAYKGS010000120.1:0-2309 GCA_035284945.1 Synechococcus sp. | reverse complement strand
CTGACGGGTAAGGGTTTCCGGGGCACGTTCTGATGGCCCAGCCTGTTCTGATCCCACCGATGAGGCCTGTGTCGGCTGCGTCTAGGGCGCGGTATGCGCATAAGCAGCTGGCGCAGGGTTTGGGCGGGTTGGCATCGGAACAGCTGGGGGATTTGGAGTTCCGGCAGTTCTTGGACCCTGTGCTGGCGAACGACCCGATAGCGCGGTTTGGGTACGACCCTGAGCGGTTTCGGGTGATGGGGTACCCGGACTCGGATTCGGATGCGGTGTATGTTCCGCAACAGGAGTCGCGGGATCTTTCGGATGCGCTTGGCGCGGCGAATGCGTATGGGTACCGGGAGATCTACAACGAAGGTCCGATGTCCCCGGACCGAGTTTATGTGACGCCGCACTATTTGTCGTCGCCGGATGTGATCTCGCACGAGTACCGGCATCGTGGGCTCAAGAATTTGGTTGCTGAGTTCGAGAAGAACGAGAAGTTGTTTCGGGAGACGTTTGACCCGGAGATTGTTGATGCGGTTGAGCGGTTTCGTGGGCTCAGTCCAAGGTCCGAGGAGCTTATAGTCGAGTACTATGACAACCCTGACGCTCTGTTGGAGGGTCGTTTTGCTACGATGGCGGAGACGTTGGACTACGCTTCGCCTCAGGAGATCAAGAAGTTTCAGGGGTATCGGGACTCGTTCTTTGGTCCTAGTAGGTTTCCGCTCCAGCTTGGTCTGGAGCGTGGTGCTCAGGAGATGCTGTCTCGTGATCCTGACGCTGGTGGACCGAGGACTGGCGAGCCTCCGAGGGCCAAGTACCGGGAACCGGGGGTTTTGGACAGCATTCGCCGTGGGATAGGAGCGTTGTTCGGTGGCTGAGGAGAAGAATCTTCGTCGGATAGCTGCTCAGATGGCGGAGCGGTATGGTGTTGATCCACAGTTGTACGTTCGTTTGATCGAGCGTGAGAGTGGTTTTGACCCGAAGGCGCGCGGTGCGGCTGGTGAGTTGGGGTTATCGCAGATCATGGCGGAGACGGCCCGTGCTCCGGGGTATGGTGTGAGGCCGATTGACGACCGTTTGGACCCTGTGGAGAACCTTCGGTTTGGTGCTGAGTACTTGGCGGCGCTGGTTCGTGCGTTTGACGGGGACTATGAGAAGGCGTTGCAGGCGTACAACGGCGGTGTGGGGAACGTGAACCGGGGCACGACGTCCGACGCTGCGCGGAATTACGCTTCGGAGTTGCTTGCTGGGGTTCAGATTTCAACCAAGGGTGGAGAGGACCTTGGACCTCGGGCCTCGGAAGCGCCTATTGATCCTCGTGGGATGGACGACATTGCGGCGCTTGTGGACCAGTTGTTCCCTGAGCGGCCTCAGTTGCGTGCTCCGAGTGCCCCGGATCTGCAGATGACGCGTCAGATGGGTCAGATGTCGCCCTTGAGTCGGCTCGGGATCCCCGGGTTGGGAGCTATCGACACGTACTCTGCACCTAGGATACAAGCTGTAACCAACCCGAGCATGGGTGGGATTGGCAGCTTGGTGCGGAGTAGATGAGAAACGTCTTTTTGGACGCTGTAAGGCTGTGGTGTACGACTGAACCTTACGCAAAGTACCCGAGTGAGCGCATTGGGTGGCAGTTGGTCCCTGCTTTCGAGCATGGGAAGCTGCGAGTGTACTACCGGGATGACGATCCGGTTGGTTTTGTGACGTGGACGTGGCTCACGAGGCGTGAGTTTGAGACGCGTGAGTACCTTGGGGTAGAGGTTTTCGCTCGGGAGAGTGGTGAAGTGCTCTACATCCCTAACATGATTGCGCCGTATGGGCGTTCTGATGTATTCTTCATAGCGAAAGACATCCGGCGGCATCTGTCGGAACTGTATCCAGAGGCCCCTGTGGCGTTATCTCGGCGTCGTGAACGGGTAGGCAGCTACGCTAGGAGAGACTGATGCTGAAACTGCTGGGATTTGGCGCTGATCGCCGGGTTTTTGGGGGCGGCGGCGAGGGTGGGGGCGGCGGCGGGGACGCTTCCAAGGCGGCGGAGACCACTATGACATCCGCTCCACCTGCTACAAAGGTGGAAAACACAGCTGGATTGTCCATCCGCGTCAATACCTCGTCAGACGACCCCTATCAGGTTGTCAATGATAAGGGATACACGGTCTTCCGCTCCAGTTCTAAGAGCGCGGCAGACAAGTACATTAAAGAGAACACGAAAGACGAGTACCTAGATGCGAGGGGCAACACCTACGCAACCCAAAAAGAAGCGGATGCGGCTAATAAAGCCCTTTTTGCGGCAAGTGAGCAGGAGACGAGGCGAGACACTGCGGCGC
>JAYKGS010000119.1:0-1014 GCA_035284945.1 Synechococcus sp. | reverse complement strand
GACCCATTCCAAGGGTCTCGCGCGGCCACGAGGCGGTTTACGGGTTGTGTTCCTGTGTTCTGAGTCCGTCTCAACGGAGATTTGAGCGCGAACGCTTTCGTCGCGTCATCGCTCGGCATAGACCTCCGACGGTGTGCGGTAGCCAAGGGCCTGATGGGGCCGCTCGTTCCGGTAGAAGTCGAAGTACCTCCCCAGCGACTTCTTTGCTTGCCAGCCGTCGGCGTAGTCCCGCAGGTAGACCTCCTCGTACTTGACCGTTCGCCACAGCCGTTCGACGAACACGTTGTCGAGAGCTCGGCCGCGACCGTCCATCGAGATGGCCATGCCTCTCTTCTCCAATCGGCTCGTGAAGGCCGTTGCCGTGACATGGGCTCCCTGATCCGTGTTGAAGATCTGCGGCCGTGCTCGTGACAGCGCTGCATCGAGGGCCTCCAGGCAAAAGTCTCCCGTGAGCGTGTTGGATAGCCGCCACGACAGGACGTTGCGGCTGTAGAGGTCCATGACCGCTGTGAGGTACAGAAAGCCATGCTGCAGTGGGATGTAGGTGATGTCGCTGGCCCAGACCTGGTCGGGCTTCGTTATCGCCATATTCCGCAGCAAATACGGGTAAACCTTGTGGCCAGGGGCGGGGCGACTGGTGGATCGCTTCGGGCACACCGCCTCGAGGCCCATCAGTAGCATCAGCCGCTGGGCCCGCTTGCGGTTGATGCGGAAACGCTCCCGGACCTTGCGGGTGCCGAAGAACCGCAGCTTGATGTACAGGCGGTCGATCTCCCGCATCAGGGGCAGATTCTCCGGCGACTTCCCGAGCGGCTCGTAATACCAACTGCTCCGCGCCAGGCCAACGAGTTGGCACTGCCGGGCGACGCTCAGATGCTTGTGGTTGGGTTCGATGCATAGCCGCTTGACCTCAGCGACCTCGGCAGTTTTTTTTCAACCATTCGACCTCCATCTTCAGGCGGCCGATCTGCTCGAAGAGCTCCTGCTCATCCGCGGCCTGGTCGGCCCGCCGCT
>JAYKGS010000118.1:0-2322 GCA_035284945.1 Synechococcus sp. | reverse complement strand
CCATATTGCAGCCCTGCTTGAGGCCGGACGTCCGCGCGAACTCCTCAGAGACGGCGCTGCCGCCCAGCACAACCCGGGAGACCTCGTCTAGGTGCAACTGGCGGATGAGCTCGAGCTGCCCCGGGGGGACGCCGACGTCCCAGAGGAGGTCCATGAGCACGTCACGCGGCACCGTGTCGTAGGCCTTCCGGATGTCGACGAAGCAGACGACGACCGTCTCTCCCACGCGCGCAGCCTCAGCGAGGATCCACCGCACCGCCAGGATCGCGTGGGCGCACTGCCCGCCGGACCAGAAGCCGAAGTGGCTCCGCGGCCATTTGTGCGCCTCCTCCATCGCGCCGGCAAACCTGTTCTTGACCATGGCACTGAAGATCTTGCAGGACGTGCGGATCAGCGTAATCGGGCGCCAGTTGATCCGCAGCTTCATCAGGCCATTGTGCTTGAACAGTGGCGCCAGGGCCGAGAGTCTCCACTGCGTCGGGATGTGCAGGCAGATCTGCAGGTTCACGAAGAAGCAGTGGACGGCATTGAGGCACGCACGCCGGGCCTCGGACGCAGCGTCGAGTAGAGCTTTCAGCCTCTCCGCCTCCTCGGGCGACAGGCGCTTGCGGTTGCGCTTCCGCCTGCGCCTGCGGGCGTTCGCGGCAGCCTGCGGGGGGGGGGCGGTCTTTAGCAAGGCCTCGGCATCCCGCTCCGCCTTCGAGCCCACGCACAGATACTTGAACGCTTCGAAACTGCCGCCGCCGAAGGGGCACGGAGCAGAGGCGGAGGCGCTGGACTTGATAGCCTTCTCCAGCTCGCTTCCCTCGAAGTCGTCGTCGGCGTAGAGCGGCGCAGAGCCGGCGTCGGCGCGGGCGTTCTCCGGGAGGCCCACCCTCAGCATCGGGAATGGGTCGGTGTGCTCCCAGGGTTCCCACGGGTCGAAAATAGCTTGCTCCTCCCGTCCAGCATCAGGGTGGGCACTGCGTAGCTGCTCCGTCGCGGTGTGGATGCGACTGGGGCCTGCCTCCGGGGGGGGCACCTCCGGGTGGAACTCCGGGTCGCGCAGAGCATTGAGGTACACACCACGGTCAGCGTCGCCTCTCCGGTCGAAGCGCGGCAGCGGTGCCGGCGCCGAGTGCGCGGCGGCGCTGCAGGGGCGTTTCCGAGAGTGGAGCTTCCTGCACCAGCACATGCGCAGCGGGTCGTCAGGGTGCGAGTCGAGCAGCGCGCTCACCGGTGCGGGCCCCGCCACGGAACGCGGCAGGTCGTCGAAAGACGGCATGTCGAAGGGCACGAGGGGGCGGGGGCGGGACCAGACAAGCCCCAGGCCACGGGCCACCTTCCTACCGGCCCAGCACAACGGGTACCAGAGTCTCCCGTCCCTGTGAACTGGTTCCAGCCTCGGCGGTGGAGGGGCATGCTCGTTCGCGATCGGGGGAACCGGGGGGGCGTTCTGCGTCCGGCTCGGGTTGAGGTGCTTACTGAACCAGCTGCGGAAAGCCGCCAGCGTCTCGGTCACCGTCGTCGTCAAGTTGCCCTCGTCGTCCTCCACCGAAGGGCAGCGCGAGCCCCCTGAGCGATTCAGGAGCCGGCCAAAGGCCTTCTTCAGCGCCCCGTTGCCCCTGTGCAGCGCGTCGTCGATCATCTTCATGTCCTCCCGCGCCCGCTCGGCCTTGCGCTTCCTCTGGTAGTTGTGAACGATCTTGCTGAGGCGGCGGAGTTCTGCAGCCTCGGCGGCCGAGGCGCCCTGTCCGATCGAGCCCGACACCACTCTGAGGCGAATCTTGCGCAGCAGCGCCCTGTGCTTGTGGAAAGCCCTTCGAGGGAAGGGGAGCGTGGAGAGCTTCGGGACCTCGGGCAAGTTCTCCATGAAGCACAAGCGGTTGCGCCGAGTCACGGCCTTCTCCAAAGCACAGTCGAGCGCCTCCTCCCATCCGTCCACGTCCCTCTGGTCTGCGTCTGGGCACCTCACGTTGAAGCCCGGGCACAGGGAGACGGCGTCACAGAAAGCGCGTCGCATCGCAATCACGTGGGAGAGCCCCAGCTTGTCGAGACCGCGGGGCAGGCGTCTCCTCACCAGGCGGGAGTGGTCTTCGGGGCGCAGCGAGAGTTGCAGCGCCGGAGCAGCCTCCATATCCAGCTCGACCGAGATCGCCCTGTGTCGCGAGGCGGCTTCCGGGTTGACGACGAACTCGTGGATCGTCATCCCTTTGGCCAGCGGGAACGCCGCCGAATCGAGCAGCAGGTGGTCGATCTGCGAGGGGCGGAACCCCTTGCTACGCCGCGGGGCAACGGAGCCAGCAGCAGCGAGGCCCCTTGCTTCGCCGGCAGCACCGGAGC
>JAYKGS010000117.1:0-2369 GCA_035284945.1 Synechococcus sp. | reverse complement strand
GGTGACCGTATGTACCGACGAATAGGCTCCTGCCTCCATCCGTACCAGATAGACTCCAGACGCGACCGCGGTGGCATCCCAGACGATGGTGTGTCGACCGACAGGCATCACACCGTTCACCAAGGTCGCAATCCGTTGTCCCAGCGAGTTGTACACCACGATGCGAACATTGGATGCGGAAGCCACCGAATACTGGATGGTGGTGCTTGGGTTGAACGGATTCGGGTAGATGCGCTCGAGCGCGAATTCCAACGGCCGTTCGGAATCGATTCCAGTGGTTTCAAGTTCTCCGAGAGTAGCAAGTCCATACGCACCGGTACCAAAGCTCAGGTGATCGGATCCGTCTTTCGGAATGAGCCGGATGTCTTTTTCAGTCTGGGTTTGCGGATTCCACAAGCGGGCCGAGACTCGGTTTCCTGGCGTGAATCCGGGAAGATCCACACTCGGATCGGCTTTCCAGGCCGTGACGGCGTTGGAACCCGGCTGAAGAATGGCGGCACCGACGATTCGATCTCCATCCCAAAGGGAAAGTTCGGTTTCGTCTGGAAGTCCGGTGGGCACATCCGTGATGGCGATGGTCCAAGGAAGACCGGTTTTGATGATCGATTCCTCGTAGAAGGCAGCAAGGCCGTGGCGATCGACCGGCGTCTGCTTCGAAGGAGGCGCGGGCTCGGGATAGGTGAATTCCAGATTCGCACCGGTCAGGAAGAGCTGGTATCCTTTTCCTGGGAGCAGGTCTCCGAGCGTGTTCAGGCTGAGGGATGGAATCCAGGCGCGTCCTTCGTCGTCTTGGAGGATGGCGATGCGATCGGAGATCGATCCGAACGCGGCGACCACGGGCTCCGGCTGTTCGTAGAGCATCGGAATCTGGTTGAACCGGTTTCCGTGCATGTGGACACGTTGGTTCGCTCGGACAATCGGGCGACCGCGGAGCGTCACGCGCACCGTATCGGTTCCCGCGCGGTACAGGTAATAGGCCCGCTCGAGATTCCACGTTCCGATGGTGTTGATCGAAAAGCTTGGAATCCACGTGCTTCCTTCATCGTCGTGAAGGATCGACGTACCCATGTTTGAGAAATGAGTAGCCGGATTGCGGTCCGGCGGATTGACGAACAACGACACCAGGTTGAAGCGGTTCCCTGGAAGAACCAGTGTGTTGGGAACACGCAAGGTGCCGATCGCCTGGATGACGCTGAACCCTTCATCCAGATATTGGTCGAATCCGTCGGTCACATCGGGGGTCAGCTCCACCAGTTCCTTCGAACCGGAGAGGTAGAGCTTCGCCGTGATGGGGTCACCGTTCGAGAATCCGGACGCGTTCAGCAGCATCGGCCACGTGCCGTTGAAGCTGGCCGATGCGACCAAGGTATTGCCCGAGTACAGCGCGATTTCGTCGCCGGCTACCAGATTCACCCCGTCGACCGTTGCACCCGTCACGACAATGGAATGGACCGAAGATCCCGCAGATACCGCGTCGAAGTAGACCGGTGAGAGGCCGGAGGGGACGTTCGCGATTTGTGCCACTTCAATCGAATCGGAATTCACAGATGGGTCATCACTGAGAATCCGGATTTTCGAACCGATGTAGACTCTTCCGGATGCGCGAAGTGTGTCCTTCACAATGTGCTCTGCACCCGGTGCGATCGTGATCTCACTCCGATCCAACGCATGCCGAATTTTAAAAACATACATGACTGCAATGGATGGCAAACCTCCACCATCACCAAGATCATTCCAGGTACCGTCAGCGTAAAATTGAAGCGCACGTTCATCTTGGCATCTATTTGGTTCGCCGGGCGCAAAATTAGTATACGTCATCGGGGTACGATCCACCCACTCAAACGTACATGGATTGTACTTATAGGCGCCTACCCATACCGTATTTCCTGCCGCCGCGACCCGAACCCGCTCATTTTCATCAGCATCGCGAATGATCGCCAATTTCAAGCCATTTGCGTTAGCTCGGGCGTTCGCATCGTGCCAATTCCAGTGATGACGACTCAAGTAATAGGCATTAGAACCTAGAATCACAGGTGGTAAATATTCGTCCAGTTGCTTCGGGGTGATCTTGCCTTCGGTCACCAGCTCGACCATCAAATCCCGGGTTCCCTCGTTTTTCAGACGGTATTCCACAATCATAAGCGAATCTGCTCCCATGTTGACCAACTTCCTCGGTGTCAGGACCTTAAGGAAGGGAACGCCGCCACGGAACACACCCGTCATGGAGCGAATAGACTCGGAGTTAGGAAACACCGACGTCATCTGGATGTCGTAGGGTACGTTGTTTTGAAGTCCGGTAACCGTGAAGGCAGTGTCGGTCTTGGCGACGGTTTGGATGAGAGCGAGCTCTTGTCCGGATAGGCCACCAT
>JAYKGS010000116.1:0-1739 GCA_035284945.1 Synechococcus sp. | reverse complement strand
CCCCGAGTACTACCAGAAGTCGATCGAGGCCTCCAACGACGAGGGCATCTCCTCGGAGGACCAGGCCCTGCTGGAGCTCTACAAGAAGCTGCGGCCCGGTGAGCCCCCCTCGGTGAGCGGCGGCCAGGGCCTGCTGCACAGCCGTTTCTTCGATCCCAAGCGCTACGACCTGGGCCGGGTGGGCCGCTACAAGATCAACAAGAAACTGCGCCTCACCATCCCCGATGCGGTGCGCACCCTCACCGCCGAGGACGTGCTCAGCACGATCGACTATCTGATCAATCTGGAGCTCGACGTGGGCGGGGCCAGCCTCGACGACATTGACCATCTGGGTAACCGTCGCGTGCGTTCGGTTGGTGAGCTGCTGCAGAACCAGGTGCGCGTGGGCCTCAACCGGCTGGAGCGGATCATCAAGGAGCGGATGACCGTAGGTGAAACCGAATCCCTGACCCCTGCCCAACTGGTGAACCCCAAGCCTCTGGTGGCCGCCATCAAGGAGTTCTTCGGCTCCAGCCAGTTGAGCCAGTTCATGGACCAGACCAACCCCCTGGCCGAGCTCACCCACAAGCGCCGCATCAGCGCTCTGGGTCCAGGCGGCCTAACCCGGGAGCGGGCCGGTTTCGCCGTGCGCGACATCCATCCATCCCACTACGGGCGCATCTGTCCGATCGAGACCCCCGAAGGCCCCAACGCCGGTCTGATCGGTTCGCTGGCCACCCACGCCAGGGTGAACGAGTACGGGTTCATCGAAACGCCGTTCTGGAAGGTGGAGAACGGCATCGTCCACAAGAGTGGCGATCCCATCTATCTCTCCGCCGACCTTGAGGATGAGTGCCGCGTCGCCCCTGGTGACGTGCCCACCGATGCCAGTGGCTACATCACCGCCGATCTGGTGCCGGTGCGCTACCGCCAGGATTTCGAAAAGGTGCCACCCGAGCAGGTTGATTACGTGCAGCTCTCTCCGGTGCAGGTGATCTCGGTGGCCACCTCCCTGATTCCCTTCCTTGAGCACGACGATGCCAACAGGGCCCTGATGGGCTCCAACATGCAGCGTCAGGCCGTGCCCCTGCTGCGTCCTGAGCGTCCACTTGTGGGTACGGGTCTGGAAACCCAGGTCGCCCGCGACTCGGGCATGGTGCCGATCACCCGGGTCAACGGCACGGTCACCTTCGTCGATGCCACCGCCATTGTCATCCGCGATGACCAGGGCACCGAGCATGTGCACCATCTGCAGAAGTACCAGCGCTCCAACCAGGACACCTGTCTGAACCAGCGCCCGATTGTCCGGCAGGGAGATCCGGTGATCGCCGGCCAAGTGCTGGCCGATGGCTCGGCCTGTGAGGGTGGCGAGATCGCCCTGGGGCAGAACGTCCTGATCGCCTACATGCCCTGGGAGGGCTACAACTACGAAGATGCCATCCTGCTCAGCGATCGGCTGGTGCACGAAGATCTCTACACCTCGGTGCATATCGAGAAGTATGAGATCGAGGCCCGCCAGACCAAGCTGGGTCCGGAGGAGATCACAAGGGAAATCCCCAATGTGGCCGAGGAGAGCCTGGGGCACCTTGACGAGATGGGCATCATCCGCATAGGGGCCTATGTGGAGAGCGGTGACATCCTGGTGGGCAAGGTGACGCCCAAGGGCGAATCCGACCAGCCCCCTGAAGAGAAGCTGTTGCGGGCGATCTTCGGTGAGAAGGCCCGCGACGTTCGCGACAACTCCCTGCGGGTGCCGGGCA
>JAYKGS010000115.1:0-2115 GCA_035284945.1 Synechococcus sp. | reverse complement strand
CACGTTGCGGACAGTTGCCGGTATCGACTCGTGGCTGCACAGGACCCTCGCTTCAGCTACCGGGCTGGCAGCACCGACTACAGAGTGTGGTGAACAGATGGAACGGGTGGAGCCACAGATCGGGGACCGGGTTCTAGTCGACCTCCCCAGGACTTGCTGGGACCACCGCCAGGGGATCCTGAAAGAGATCCAAAAGGAACCAGGCCAACCCAGCCAAGGCTTCGTTTACCTCAGCGGGATGCTGGTCAGATTCCCTATGAGCGCGTTGCGCAGGGCCTAATTTGCCGACGGGGTTGGGGTGAACCGTAAGGAGCCCACCTCCAGCGCAGCGCCGCTATTCGCCGTGCTGGGGATTTCACAACCCCACACTTCATTGTGACGGCTAGGCAGACAAAAGGCACAAAGCCACAGCAAAGGTCTAAGGTGAAACGGCAGCTCAAGATTCGCAAGAGCAAGAAAAAGAGTTCAACCCACTTGCAATGTATACAGCCCTCACTCCCAACAAAAGGAAAATCAGCATCGCTCTTCTTCGCTTCACGAGCAAACTTGAAGACTGGTGCAATAATTCGAACATCTACCTCGATGCTGGAATTCTTGAGTATTTGTCAGATGCAGTCTGGGAGGTGCCTGACGGAAGCAGATACATTGTCTGGACAACCCAGAGCGAACGAGGCGCTCATCTAACTGGCACCCTCAATCTTACTTGGGGATTTGACGGCAAGTCAGCAGAGGAAAGCCTTGAGTTTGCCAACGAGATAATAGAACAGCTCCAACGACTAGACCTCACTTACGAGTGGGAATACTCTCTAGAGAAAACCATAAATGTGAACCTTAGGAACTGGGCTATTGAGGATGAAAACGACTACTCGATATTGGGGCTACTTGTCCTGCCAGGCAAATACTCAATAGAACTCGAAGACCGTTATGGCTGGAATGAATCCAATGAATATGGACTAGAGGACCTACCCGAAGACATCGGACACTGCTATGTAGAAATTCGCGATGGAGAGAGCCTTCTGGACGCGGTCAAACGTGAATCTGTAATACCTATTGACGAGATTTTGGCCTACCAGCGCTGCTTAAGCGATGAGGCGTCGATCTTTGAACTCGAGCCGTACACACACTGGAAACCAGAGTACACCTAGAACAAGACGTGACCTAAGATCAAATAGAACAGGATGCCTCACTGAATCCGAGACTACCTTCCACCATGACCAATAAAACCAGCAGTAATCCCAGCAAGCTAGAAAAGCTTGGTGCAAATATCTACCCCCTCTTGGCACTGGTTAGCACCGTTGCACTTGCCATAATCGCCAACTCTTCACTGAAGAATGCCGCCGTGGCAAAGCTGAAAGCCACTTGCATCGCTCATCATGCGGCTCCCCTTCTAAAAGCTGGCTGGGATGTAGATGCAGCCGTAGCATCAGCCGTAAGCAAGTGCTAACAATTTGCACGCTTTGTATATTTGCCGGTGACAACATGCACCGGAAGGTCTATTTAGAGCAGATAAGACTTTGTGGAGGTTGCAAGTTTTCCACAACTCCGATGCTTTCGCTGCTACCTTGAGAGGCAAATGCTTAGCACTACAACCGCCTTGAGAGATTCAGCTGTTTTTAACCCGCCGCCACCTCTAGCACGTGGCTGATCAGGTGGCCGATTGAATACCCCTCTTGATCAGCGCGCTGCCGAAGGCGCTCTGGGAGCTTGCAGAAGGCAATGAAGGGATCCACTTCGTGCGAACGGGAACCGGGAGCTGGAGTTGACGTGGAAGACCCCAGCCGGGTGGCGCTATGTGGGCGTGCTGGACCCCAGCAAATGCCCGATCTACTCACCGTGGATCGACCGGACCGCCACTCGTCGCACCGCCTTGCCGCAGACGCCCCAACACTTCAGCTGCCGTCCTAGAGGTAAGAACAATTAACCAGTGCAACAAGCATGTAGGCACCGAAAAGCAGTCCAGCCGTCTCGCCTGATGATCTGGGGTTGTGGTTACCCCACTTAGTTCGCCAGCCCCAGCTACGACGGCGGTAGCCCATCAGTAGTTGACCTTGTCGCGGTAGAAGCCCTTCTCGCAGTTTCGGCGCAGATCAGGATCATCAGGATTGAAAACCGGAT
>JAYKGS010000114.1:0-1020 GCA_035284945.1 Synechococcus sp. | reverse complement strand
CGCCAGTCGGCCGGCCAGGGAGGGATCGGCGGGGTATGGGGCGGCAGCGCTGCCGGCAGCATCCAGCTCCCGCCAGGGGAGCCCTTCCAGGTGATCGAGGCTGGCGTCGAGGGCGGCCAGATTCATGACCACCACGGCCTTGCCCTTGCGGCGGTAGCTGGTTTCGATCGAGTGGCGAATCCGGGTGAGGGCCTCCTGGCGCGGCAGCACGCCGCTGAGGGCAAAGAAGCAGGCCTGCATCACCGTGTTGATGTGGGGCCCCATGCCCGCCTGACGCGCCACTTGGTAGGCATTGATCTGCTGCACCTGAATCCCCTTGCTGCGGATCTGAGCGCGCAGGACTTCCGGCAGCCGCGCCCAGGTGTCTGCTGGCGCAAAGGGGCTATTGAGCAGAAACACGCCACCGGGCTCGATGCCGGCCAGCAGATCGAAGCGCTCGACGAAATCCCACTGGTGGCAGGCCACAAACGTGGGCCGCTGGATCAGGTAGGTTGAGCGGATCGGCTGGGGCCCAAAGCGCAGGTGCGACACCGTGACCGAACCCGACTTTTTGGAGTCGTAAACGAAATAGCCCTGGGCATACAAATCCGTGCCCTCGCCAATAATTTTGATGGCCGCCTTATTGGCCCCCACCGTGCCATCCGAGCCCAGGCCATAAAACACGGCCCGCACCTCTGCCTGGTCGGTGTGGAAGCCGTGTTCGACGTCAGCGTCGAGGGGCAGGGAGCGGTGGGTGAGGTCGTCGTCGATGCCCACCGTGAAGTGGTTGAGCGGCCGGGGCTGGCCAGGCGCCAGCAGGGGTCGCAAATGATCAAATACCGCCTTCACCATCGCCGGGGTGAACTCCTTCGACGACAACCCATAGCGACCGCCCAGCACCACCGGGAGCGCTGCTGGCCCATGTACCGCCGCCCACTCCTCGGCCAGGGCTGCCACCACATCTAGATAGAGGGGCTCGCCGGGGGCGCCGGGCTCCTTGCAGCGATCGAGCACGGCGATCGCCCGGGTGCTGGCCGGCAG
>JAYKGS010000113.1:0-1004 GCA_035284945.1 Synechococcus sp. | reverse complement strand
TTGCCTATTGCTTGGAAAATGGCCAGCACTCCTCTGAGCAACCAGGACGTACGAGAGATGATTCCCGAGTTCTTCTTTCTGCCCGATTTTTTATTGAAGCCAGACGGGCTTGATTTGGGCCAGCTTCAAGACGGAACTCGGCTAGGAAATGTCGAGCTGCCGCCCTGGGCGAGCGGTAGCGCCCTTAAATTCATCGCCCTGCACAGGCAGGCGTTAGAGTGCGCGTATGTGTCAGCTCACCTTCACGAGTGGATAGATCTTGTCTTCGGAGAGAAGCAGCAGGGCCCCAAGGCGGAGGAGTCCGTCAACGTGTTCGTTCACTTGACTTACGACGGCAAAGTGGACATTGACCAGATATCCGATCCTGTCATCAAGGCATCAACCCTTGCGCAGATAAGGGAATTCGGGCAAACACCGAGGCAGGTCAGTAAAAAGAGCCACGAAGCCAAGAAACCAGTTGAACCAAGATTCTCCGTACTCAACTCATGCCCAAACTTGCTTTGCTCGCATTTCAAGGACACTGGCGCCTGCATCGGAGACGTTGCCTACTGCGTCGAGCGCAATGTTGCGGCGATTGGCTCGTCCGAGCGTGTTCTTTATACCTCCGCAAATTCCCTCATTTTAAAACCTTCGAGTGCCCGGCGGTTCTTTTGGGGCGCCTCCGATGGCTGTCTGCGGTTGTACGAGGGCGACATCGGTCAACGTCATGTCGCCGCGTGGCAGTCGCTTCATCAGGGTCGTGTGTTAGTTGCAGCGTGCTCTTACGATGGAGCTCTTGTTGCCACCGGCAGTGCAGATGGGGTGATTATGGTTTGGCATGCTGATCATAGCAAAGAACTTGCGCCCATGCGTTTGAAAGCAAGGCGAGCTGACTGGTTTTTGTGTCATGTGCATCTGCGGCACATTTTGTTCATTAATTCTCCCGCAGCCTTATCGGCCACTATGCTCCCATTACAGCGCTTGCCATCAGTACCATATGGGACGTCGTTGTTTCCTCCAGCAGC
>JAYKGS010000112.1:0-1856 GCA_035284945.1 Synechococcus sp. | reverse complement strand
CCGACGGCGCAGGACTGCGACGACAGCGACCCATCGGCCCTCTCGAATCAGTCGGTCAACTTTACGCTCGAAAATGCGTTCGCACGGACGCCCGCCAACGTGACGCTCTTCTTCCGCGCGACGGAGTGCGGGGGTAACCCCGTCGCCAACCTGGCCGCCGACGCCTTCACGGTCCGCGAGAACGGCAACTCCGTCTCGATTTTCGAGAGCGGACAGACGCTCCTGTCGACGAGCCTGGGCTTTGAGCGCTTTTCCCTCCTGTTGCTGGACATGAGCGGCAGTACGATTGCGTCGGGAGCCCTGCCGTCTCTTCTGAGCGCTGCGGAGGCGTTCGTGGATGCGACCGTCGAGGATGGTGGGTCGCATCGGGTGGCCATCCAGCTCTTCGACGGCCGAGCTTCGCCGGTGGCGGTCATCGATTACACGAATGATGTGAGCGATCTGCAGGCCGCCATTGAAGGTTTGGCCAGCTACACGGTGGTGGACCCCTCGACGAATCTGAACGGCGCGGTCATCGCCGCGCTCGCCGACGTGGATGCGCGACTTGCGGGGTCTCAGGCGGGCGCCAAGGCCAGCGCGCTGGTGGTCTTCACGGACGGCACGGACCAAACCGGCCGAAACACGACGGCCGAGGCAGTTGCGGCGGTCAATGCTTCTCCCAGCGCGGTGTTCACGGTCGGGCTTGGTGCTGAGTTGGACGTCGGTGCCCTCCAGCAAATCGGCAAATCGGGCGCGGAGTTCGCGGCACAGCAGTCTGATATCGTGGCTGCCTTTGAAACGATTGGTGCGGCGCTCGAGAGGGAGGCAGGCGGATACTATATCTTGAGCTACTGCTCTCCGAAGCGCGCCGGCTCTCATCTGCTGACGGTAGGCGTGCAGGGGCGCCCGGGTCAGGTCAGTTACACCTTCAATGCCGAAGGGTTTACGCAGGGATGCACGCCAGAGGGTGTGAGCAATCCCTGTGCGGGTCGGGCTTGCGGCGTGGTGGATGGCATTGTTTGCGGGATGTGTGCGAACGATGAGACCTGCAATGTGAGTGGCCAATGTGTGGAGCCAGGTTGTTCAGCAGGAACACATTTAGAGAACGGTTCTTGTGTCTCGGATACCCGCGATTGCGTGGTGTTGAACGGGACGGGAAAGGAGACTTGGGCGGGAAGCGCGTGGGGTTCGTGTGCCATCGATAGCTGCAATTCGGGTTACCACGAGGAGTCAGGGGCTTGTGTTTCGGATACCCGCGATTGTGTCGTGTTGAATGGGACGGGTTCGGAGAGTTGGAACGGGAGTATTTGGGGTGTCTGCACGGTGACGGGCTGTAATTCGGGCTACCACGAGGAGAATGGGGCTTGTGTTTCGGATACCCGCGATTGCGTGGTGTTGAATGGAACAGGAACGGAGACTTGGGCGGGGAGCGCGTGGGGTTCGTGTGCCATCGATAGCTGCAATACGAGCTACCACGAGGAAAACGGGGCCTGCCTCTTGGACACCCGTGATTGTGTGGTGTTGAATGGGACGGGAACGGAGACTTGGTCGGGTAGCGACTGGGGCGCATGTGTGGTGTCGGTTTGTAATACGGGCTACCACGAGGAGTCAGAGGCTTGTGTTTCAGATACCCGCGACTGCGCGGTGTTGAACGGGACAGGTACTGAGACTTGGAATGGAAGTGCGTGGGGAACGTGCACCGTGGTTAACTGTAATGCTGGTTACTATAAAGTCGTTGAGACATGCGAAACGTTCAGATTTGTAACCATAAATCGAAACACAAATCAGTTGGTAGGTATACGTCATGACTTCAGTCTAGAGCCACTAGTGTCGCTGTCTATCCCTGAATCTGAGTCACCGTGGGTGTATGCATGTCT
>JAYKGS010000111.1:0-1854 GCA_035284945.1 Synechococcus sp. | reverse complement strand
TGCCAGGACCCAGATTTGAACTGGGGACACGGCGATTTTCAGTCGCCTGCTCTACCAACTGAGCTATCCCGGCCCGCCGCTACCGCAGCTTGACGATCCTAGATCACGGTCTCGACGGGGGGTTTTCCCCAGGCAGACCATTCCTGCCACCTGCCACCCCCACTGACCCAGGGCAGCGGCAGCGGCGCAGGCGGTGGCTCCTGTGGTGAGGATATCGTCTACCAGCAGCACCGGGCGCCTCTGGCCCGCCAGGGCCGATGCGCAGCGAAACGCTCCGGCCTGGTTGGCCCAGCGCAACTCGCGGCCCAGGTGGTGCTGGCCGAGGACGGGCCGGCTACGCACAAGCAAGGGGGACTGACGCCAGTCCAGTTCCCATGTCAGGCAGCTGGTCAGCAGGGCCGGCAGGGGGTTTGCCTGGCGCTTCCAGCTGGGAATCGGCACCAGCAGGGGCGGAGTGACCCAGGGCTCCTGGCGCAGGCCTGCCACCAGCCCCCCAATCAGGGCCCCGACCAGCGGGCGACTGGGACTGGTGCGCAGGTGCAGCAGCTGGCGACGCAATTGGCCCCCATAGAGCCCGGCAGCCCACCAGGTGAGAGGGGCCACACCCTTGAGACCAGCCTGGGGTAATTCCGCCACCAGATCAGCCTCAAGGCTGGGGGGCTGGGCGATCCAGTGAAGGGGCAGCAGTTTGAGTATGGCCACAGCCAGATAGGGTTTGCCCTTCCAGCCTTCCCACAAGCCCTGGCCAGCTCAGCCTGGTAATGCCCGCAGCATGGCTACCAGGGTGCGGTGAGCGTCCTCGCTGTCGCTGAGGTTATGGTCAAAGGGCACGGTGACGGTGGCTCCATCCACCCTGAGGTCCATGGCTTCGGGCCTGACGCTGAGCAGACTGGCCTGGGCCGCAGCACTGACGCCGCCATAGTGGCGAGCGAAGGCCAGCACAGCCTCGGCGTGGTCTGCGTTCATGTGTCTACAGATCCGATCACTGACAGCTGCTGTGAGGGGGTCGGCGGCCATGGCGAGGGGCTGGAGAGGATTGATTGGGGATTCTGGTTCAACCAGCCCCAAACCGCTGCCAAAGCAGCATGCCAAGGCGGATGGCGCTGAAGCCCGTGTAGCCAGCCAGCACTACGAAGAGCCCCAGGGCGAGCACGGAGCGCAGGCGTTCATTCATCTCTGCTGAGGGCGGTTGCTGCCAGTCTGGCCATACCAAGGGCAGCACAGAACCCGGGACGATTCAGCACCGGAACTCCCAGGCTCTGCTGCCTCAGGTGACGCCATTGGGGATTCCTGGCCCCACCTCCCAGGCTGATGACCCTCTCCAGCGGTGGGGCACCAGCCTGGCGCAGCCGCTGCCAGCCCTCCCTTTCGATGGCGGTGAGTCCCTCAAGCAGGGCTTGAAGGTAGAGGACATCACTGATCGGCCGCGGCTCCAGCACCGGTTCCAGCCCGGGATCGTCCACAGGAAAGCGTTCCCCTCGCGCTGGCAGGGGGCGGAGCCGCAGGCCGGTGGGCTGGCAGGGATCAATCTGGCGGCTGAGTTCGCCAATCTGCTGATCACTGAAAAAACGCCGCAGGATGCCAGCCCCGGCATTGGAGGCTCCGCCCACCAGCCAGCGCCCGCCCACCCGATGGCAGCTGATGCCGGCTCCCTGGATCGGCTCAGGGCTGTACTGCTTCAACACCAGGGTGGTTCCCAGCACGGTGATGCCCTCGCCAGCAGAGGGTGCCGCTGCCAGCACCCCGGCGTTGGCATCAGTGCTGCCCGCCACCACCCGGCAGTGGGGGGATAGCCCAAGCCGTTCCGCCGCATTGGGAGCCAAGCTGCCGAGCACGGCTCCACTGGCGCATATA
>JAYKGS010000110.1:0-1043 GCA_035284945.1 Synechococcus sp. | reverse complement strand
TGAATGACAGTTCTTCTCCTGGGCCAGCCGTTGTAAAGCAAATGGTGACAATAGAGTCTATGAAACAGGTCACATGCACTTGAACGAGCGAATATAGTGCGTAAACCAAGTATGTCTTACCTTTGGCGCGCAGCGCGACTGAAACTTGGGCTTGCGCCAAGTCCTCTGCTCGCAACCTTTGCAGGTGTAACGTTTGCAGTGGATACAGAGCACTATCAGCTGCGTAGTCGCCTCAAACAGCAGGCAGTTCAGCCTGTGCTAGCGAGATTGCTTGGCTTATGTGACTCCAAAACTCTATTCGTAGATATTGGCGCAAATGTTGGAATCTTTTCTCTACTGGTGGCCTCTCGGGCCGGCGCCCACGCCCTGGCCATTGAGCCCGTCCGGAGCACGTTTCACGCGCTTGTACGTAATTGTAGCCTGAATTCAGCACTGGCCATCACTCCGCTCAATCTGGCCATGGGCACTGCTCCCGCGCTCGTGGAGATTACGGCTGTACCGAAAAGCGGAGTCAACCGAATCGCAATTATGACGTCTCGACAGGGTGAACCTCGACAAAAAACTTTTCAACTAGAGATGGATCAACTGCAGCTGCATGAGTTGGCGCGTTCCTTTCGCCGAGTAGTAATTAAAATTGATGTAGAGCGCTACGAATTCGAGGTCTTAGCGGGTGCCCAACAGCTGCTCGGATTGGATATGCCCATAGCCGTTTGCGTGGAGGCAGAGCCAGAGCAACATGGGCGTGTACACGCCCTCCTTGGATCTCGTTTTCACGCCTGCAATCCCAAGGCATTGGCCCGTCAAAACATTCTCGTATCCGACGAAAATGATTTGAATGACGTCTTCTTTGTGAATGATGCCTGGGGCAGGGTGGCCTAACAGCCTGAGGCGAAAAGGCGGGAGGGGGATCGACCCCGCGGCATCGCTGTGATCCAACGGACCCATGGCAATGGGCAAACGCAACACACCGACGCAGGAGCAGATGTTCCTCCCGACGGCGCGCGGGGAAGGCCACCGCTTCTACCAAGCGCTCGACAAGCTGC
>JAYKGS010000109.1:0-1377 GCA_035284945.1 Synechococcus sp. | reverse complement strand
GTTCAGCGCGGAGGTGAGCAGGCGCTGGGTCTCGCGCTGCTCCGCGACCGTCTGCTGGAATTCAGCGTTCTCCTTCTCGCGGTTCTCTCCGGCGCGCTTCAGCTGCACCTGAGTTTCAGCGATCTGGTTCTCGAGGTTCTCGATCTCGGACGACAGCGTGGCGATCTGCGACGCGAGAGTGTCGATCTTCGCCTCCAGGTCCGACTTGTCGCGGTTCTTGCGCTCCGTCTCGGACTCGTTCTCGTGGATGGAATCGATGCACCAGTCGCGGTGCTTGATCTCATCCTCCTTCTCCTTCAGCAACTGGGCGACCATGTCGTCGATCGCCTGCTTCACCTTCGTGAACGCGTCGAGGCGAACGGCCGTGGCGATCGTCGCGAGGCGAGGGTTCGCGAACCGCTTCGCGGCGACGCGGAGCACGGCGGCCGCCTTTTCGCGCTTGCCCGAGAGGCGCGTCTGGAGGAAGTTGAACGTGTTCGTGAAGGTGTCATGCGCATCGTCCGAGGACAGCACGGCGAGAGCCTCCGACACGGCCTGGATCTCCTCGCTGCGCGTCTTCTGGCGCTCCTCGAACTCCTGGTCCGTGTTCTGGCACTTCTCCTTGAGGTCCATGAGGAACGCCTCATCCGCGGACAGGGTGTTGCGGGTGTCCTCCAGGTCCTGCTTCGCCTGCGCGTTGCGTTCGTCCGTGGTCGCGAGCTCGTCCGTCTTCTTGTCGAGCTGCTCCTGGCCGGCCTTGATCTCCTCCTGCTTCGCGGCCTTCAGCTCCTCGTACGCCTTCTGGTTCGCCTGCTCCTCCTCCTGGGACGACTTCAGGTTCGCCTCGAACGTGTCCTTCATGTTGCCGAGGATCCCGAAGATCTCCCCAGACTGCGGGGCGTACGCCTGCAGGTGCGCAGGACCCTGAAGCATCGCGACCGCCTTCTTGGCATGGGAGTGCTGTGCCGCCGAGAGGAGGCCGGCGTGCTTGCGGGCGAGCGACTTGACCATCACCGCGACCTCGAGCAGCGACTCCTCCTTGGTGTGGTGCTTCGACAGCACTGTGACGGCAGACTTGAGCGCCCCGATCGCGGACAGCATGTCCTTCTCCTCCGCGTTGAACTCAGCGAGCTGCTTCTCGCGGAGGGCGGTCGCCTTGTCCAGGGCCTCCTGGTTCGCCGCGATCTCCTTCTCGAGGTTCTTGATCTCGGTGTTCAGGCGAGCAGAGTTCGCGGTCAGCTCCTCAATCTCCGCGGTCAGCTGCGTGATCTTCTGCTCGGCGTTCTGGATCGCAGTCGTCTTCTCCGCGTCGTTCGTCTTGCACCAGCAGGCCAACTTGTTGTAGATCTCCTGGTCCGCCTCAGCGTCCGCCTGCAGCTGCTTCTGCATGTCCTTCAG
>JAYKGS010000108.1:0-1514 GCA_035284945.1 Synechococcus sp. | reverse complement strand
GCTTGTTGGTGATCTTACTTGTCAAGAATTAAGCTTGCTGGATTGCATTAACTTAGCAAATTGCGCAGCAAATCGTGCCAAACAATTTGCCGGCATTGATTCTCAACAATTCTGCGCAAATTATGATAGTGCCCAACTGTGGGCAAATGCTGCCGCTGATTATTCCTTCTGCTGATTATTCTTCATTCTTCATTCTTTCTAAATCATGCAAACCGCCATCAATTCACGCGCCAAATTGCCCACCGACTTAAAAGCAATCAAACAACAATTTAAAACAGAATATAAAACTTTATTGTCAACAAATCCTAAAACTGAAAAAAGTAAAGTTCAAACCTACATTCTACACTTGGCGCCTAGTGACATCTCTGGCGTGAATGTATGTGCTGGTGCTGGAAATTGTCGCAAAATTTGCTTACATTTTGCGGGTAATCCCGTCTACATGACAAACAAACAAGCCGCAAGAATTAGGCGCACTTTGGCATATGTTGCCGACCCGTCTAGATTTGCCCGCTTAATTGTCTGCGCAATTCTTGACAAAATTAACAAACACCCTGGCGAATCTTTAGCCTTTAGACTTAATGGCACCAGTGACATAGCCTGGGAGAATGTAGACTTTACAATCACCCCAGCATTTGCTACATTCTGCCGCGTTAAATTTGGCGCAATTCTGCCCATAGGTAAGCGCAACATCTTTGAACTGTTCAATTTCATGCGCTCAAACACTGGCGAGAATGTTACTTTTTATGATTACACTAAAATCAAGCGCAATTGGGCAGAATGTAAGCGGCTTGGATATCATCTTACATTTAGTTTCGATGGGTGGAATAATGCCGCCAACATTAAATTGTGCCGCGATGCGCTAAATAATGGCGTAAATGTTGCCGCCGCTTTTAATCTAAAACGGGGTCAGGATTTGCCGCAATATGTCAACGCTGCCCGATTGTTTGGCAACAATCCTACATTTAGTGGGCGTGTTTTGTGTGTTCAAGATGGCGATCTCACAGACTACCGTCCGAATGATACCCCAGGCGGTTCAATCATTGGGCTAAGGTTTAAACTTCCTCATGGCTTAAGTTACACTGACGCCGATAAAATGGCCTTCTGCATACAGTAGGCTGCACAATGTATGGGCGCTCGCTATTTAGTGGGCGCCTATTTTGTGGAGCTGAAGAGAGACAATCAACGCGATTTGCGGCAAATTTTGATAACTATTACGATCCCTTACATTACAAAGTGTGAAACTGTAGCAACGGATACAGACAGGGAGCAGTAGCACGGCACTTTTTTTCGCGACGGGGCGGGGCATCCCCTCTCAGAAGGGGGCATATTTTTTTGTAAATTTTCCCCCAATGTTCACCACAATACAGTATTTGTTTTCCTGATAAAAGGCGTTTATCGGGAATGCTGATAACGATGGCGAGAAGCTAGTGCGTGCTGCGCGAACGATTGAGCAGTTAATTAACAATGAGTGAGCGCACTAAGATTGTTCGTTAAGGGAAAGATTGTTCGATAAT
>JAYKGS010000107.1:0-2256 GCA_035284945.1 Synechococcus sp. | reverse complement strand
CCTTGCTGCTGCGCACGGAGCTCGGCCTCGCGGGGCGACAGTTCCTCGTGAGCGCCTCGCTCATCGATGTCGACCAGGCGCGCGTGGTGTCGGTGGCGAGCGTTACGCTGCACCCCGATGCGCTCTCGCAGGGCGGGCTGCAAAAGCTGGTGCAGGCGTTGGTGGCGGCCGGGCAGGGGGCGGATGCAGCTAACGTGCAGGCCGCCTCGTCGACCCGCGCATCCGCGGCAACCTCCGCATCGGCGTCCGCCGGGACGCCTGCCACGACCAGGGAGCCAGCCGTGCCGCAACTGGGCCGCACGCTGGTTTCTCCTCGACCGGCCGAGGATGCAGGGCTCACGGCCGAGGCCCACGTTGCGTTCGGGCAGCGCCTGGCGGGGGTATTGGCGCAGGCGCCGGGGACTTCGCTGGTCACCGACAGTGAAGTCGCGAAGATGCTGGCGACCGAGGCGGACCGACAGCTCTTTGGTGCCGGCGACCTCCAGGTCACCGAGCGTCTGGCTCGCCTCCTCGAGGCAGAGCATGTTGTCACGACGCAGATCAGCCGCTTCGGCGAGCGTTACGAGGTGAGCGCCAGCCTGCTGGAGCCCGAGGGCGCCGTAGTGTTGCGTCGGCTCTCCCTGACGGTGCAGGTCGTCGAGCACCTGCCCCTGGCCGCCGAGGTCCTGGGCAAGCGCCTCCTGGGGATGGCTGCGGAACTGCCCCCGCCGCCCGCGCCTGCGTCGCGCTTCGAAGCGGGCATGCGGACGGTGTCGAGGAGGCTCGCCGATGCCTTTGCCCCACTTCGCTCAGACGTCGCGAAGATCGCGGTGTTTCCTTTTGAGGACGCCGACGCTTTCGCGCGACGTCAACAGGCGGGTAGCGCGACGGCGCGCACGCTGACCTCACTGCTGGGGCAGGCGTGGGGCATCCCTGTGGTCGACCTCGACAAGGTGCCAGGAGGGCAGGGGGCTGCCTCGTCCGTCGAGTATGCGCCGCGCGCGCTCGCCGGCGGTGCGCGGGCGTTCGTCACGGGTCGGGTCTTTCGCCTTGGCACGGACCTGATGGTGGAGGCCCGCCTGACCGACGTGCTGGGCAACCAGACCCTTCTCGTCACGCACGCCTTCATTCCCCTGGGCGATGAGAAGAGCCTCATTCCGACAGAGGCCCTGGTCCTGCGCACGCGAGCCGATGCGCTCTATCGCGCGGTGCTTCCCGGGTGGGGGCAGTTCTACAATGGACCTCGTCACTACGGGAAAGGCGCGGTGGTCCTCGGTGGAACGCTGCTCAGCCTGGTGTCCGCGGGCGCGCTCATCGGGCTCGCCGCCGAGCGCACCTGGGTGAAGGCACCGTCCTACGAGCGTGGCGGGGATGCATGGTTCGACGATTGCCCGGGCGTCGACAAAACTCCCTGTGCCGACAAGCGCCAAGCCTATCTCAACGAGGCGACCCAGCTTACCTACGGGGGCATCGGGGCCCTCGTCGTGGGCGCGGCGTTTTATGGCTACGGCTTCATCGATGCGGGACTCTCCGCGTCCGACTACAGCGATTTGATGGAATAGGGGGCGCAGATGCGAGTCATTCTTCCTACGCCCGTCGACCTGGTGAAGGCCAGAGGGTCGGGACGTATCTGGGCGCTATGCTTATTGGCCCTTGCGGCCTGTACGCCCTCGAGTCGCGAGGAGAGTCGCGCGGTCCTCTCGGGCACCGTGGTGCTCGTCGGCGTGAACGGCCTCAACGACATGAGCCGCGTTCGGGTCGACATCGGGCGAGGGGCGGGGGGCGCTGCGCCCAAAGAGGACGGCAGCTTCGTCTTCGAGGACCTCGAGCCAGATGAGTACGAGCTTGTCGTCACCTACATCGGCGGGCTGACGCCGGAGGCCTCGGGCTCTGCCTACGACCGTTATCGTCGCATCGTTCCCGCCCGCGCGGGTGGCAATGTGAACGTGGGCGACATCCGGCTGGAACTCGCCCGCTCCACCCTCGAGGGTGAGGTGACGACGAGCGATGGTGCGAGCGCCGATGGTGCGGAAGTCATGCTGGTGGACCACGAGGGCGTGGTCCGCCGCGGCGAGGTGAGTGAGGGCAAGTACAGCCTGACCGGCGTTCCCGTCGGCAACCACAGCCTGCAGGTGAGCAAGGCGGGTTACGCCACGCCGGTGGCGCAATCGGTGTGTCGGCCGCCGGTGGCGGTGCAGGAGGGGAACATCCTCGTCCAGGCACCGCCGGTGGTCTTGGCGCAAACGCGTCCGGGGCTCTCTCCGGGTTTTGGCGAGG
>JAYKGS010000106.1:0-1141 GCA_035284945.1 Synechococcus sp. | reverse complement strand
ATCGGGCATATGGACGGGGGAGAGTCCGCATACCTTCTATCTCCCCCTACGCTAGTCCATCTTCAGCAAGTCTTCGCCTTCCTTTACCCTCTGCGAACCCTCCTACTACCAAGGGATCCCAGTGATTTCAGGGAATATGCATTGTTGGCATAAGACCCTGGATGCTCTGAGTGTCCTCACCCCCACAACTCCAGTCCCAGTCCCGCCAGCGCCGATGCTCTCCTGAGGCAGGAACTGGCAGCGACCTCTGCGGGTGGTGCCTTCGATGCCGATTCCAACGGTTCTGATGCCACTGCCGAGTAGTGGAGTAGGTCACCATCAGCGGTGGGGATGGTCTTACCTCTAGCAGATAGGTACGCATCAATCGCCTTTTGCCTTGTCCATGCTAGAAGCAGACTTGATATCCCCACATCAAATCTTTTCCACCTGATGCCCCTGCAGGCAGACAACTCGCCTCTTTGATCGCCCCTGACGGCATTTTAAAATATGTAGAAATCCAGTCCGTCCCCCACATTTTGATTGTGAGTGCTTTGTATTGAGCGCAAGCAGAAAGCACGCTGGTCGCCACGGACAACTTGAACTTAGGACTTGCCATAATGTTCTCACCCTTCTTTGCCTGATTGGCGTCAATAGCGGTATTGATGTTCCCCAGACTAATTGCCAGTTCCTGCGGATTTGAGTTCCGGTAAGATTCAGGCAACCTGTATCCACTAATTGCAGACTCTTCGACTCTGAAGACTTGTGCACCTGTTGCGCTTATCTTCCTTCCGGCATCGGTGACTGCGCTTTCGCAGTCAGTCGATGCGTGAGATGGCGCACTAACCGCAATCGGTGCCAATGCGTTTATGGCAAGACCTGCCAAGAATAATGATGTCTTCATATCAGAGAAGTAACTCTAGAGAATCTAAGGCAGACTCCTTCCCGCCCTATCCCCACAAATCCAGTCCCAGACCTGCCAGTGCTGATGCTCTCCTGAGGCATGAACTGGCGGCGACCTCTGCGGGTGGTGCCTTTGATGCCGACTCCAGTGGTTCCGATGCCACTGCTGAGTAATGGAGCAGGTCTCCATCGGCAGTGGGGATGGTCAAACGCCCTGTCACTACTACGGTTTGCCCGATCTGCTGAACGCTCTGAACCTCCC
>JAYKGS010000105.1:0-8585 GCA_035284945.1 Synechococcus sp. | reverse complement strand
CTCGAACTCGGTTGTGAAACGCTGCAGCGGCAAAAATATTTGGGGGGCAGCCCCCTGAGAAAATAGCTCGATGCCAGGTAAAATTTTCTCCGTTCAAAAGCCACCCATTGAGGTGGCTTTTTTGTTGAGATCCCGCGACGAACCCATTGGCCGGCACTAACTTAGACCAGTATATCTAAGTGGACGGGCATAGTTCATCGAAGCTGCTGATCTGGTCAAATTTGCCGGAGCTATGCTCTGGATTACCATCGCGGTAGCTGAATACCACCTGCATGCCAGCACTGGCAGCGGCCTGGCACTCCGCATTGGCATCGCTGATGAACAAGACCTGATCAGCTCTTACACCCAGTTGGGCAGTGATGTTGCGGTAACTTCCCTCTTCCTGCTTAAGACCGCTGCGCGTGTCGAACCACCCGCTGAAAAGGGGGCGAAGATCACCTGCGTTGCTGTAGCCAAAGATCAGTTGCTGGGCAGCCACCGACCCCGATGAATAAACCGCCAGCCGTAGACCAGCACTCCGCCAACGCCGCAGCGCCGCTGGCACATCTGCATAAAGGGGACCTCGCAATGCTCCGCTGCGATAGCCCTGCTCCCAGACCAACCCCTGCAGTTCCTTGAGGGGAGTCAATTTACGGTCCTCACTTATCAGCCACCGCAGGTATGGCAGGACGTCTGCCGGCCCCTTTTGACGCAGGGCCTGCGCTGCGGGATCCGTGTCCTGGCTCCAGATCGTCTCCAGTTCGGCCAGCAGGGCCTGGATCTCCGGATCGCCCTGCCGGGCCAACAGGAGGGCGCCCATATGGTCGGCCGCATAGGGGAATAGTTCCCTGGCCACAAAGCTAACTGGACAGGTGGTGCCTTCAATATCCAGAAGTATCCAGCGCAGGCCGGAAAGCTGCAGGCGTGGGCTGGGCGGCGCCAGAGCCTGCAGCAGGAGTTGGCGCCAGTGCTGTTCCAGCAGGAACTCCAGTATCTCCAGGTGTCGAAGCGCCGACCCCAGATCCTTCCCCCAAGCGTAGAGACCGTGACCTGCGATAAGCAGGCCAAAAGGGGCCGCCGCCAGGTGGGGCTCGGCTGCCGAGCGCAGTCGCCGGAGATCCTGGTCGTTATCCAGAACCGGGATATCCACCCTGCAGGTGTGGCTGTTGACCCCCTCCAGCCCTTTAAGCATTTCGAGGTCCTGCAGGCTGAGCTGAGCCACCCCGGTGCCGCGGGGTGCATAGTGCTGGGAGAGGAGTGTGCCCGACTGGGAGTGGGTGTGCAGTACCGCCCCTGCCCCGCAGGATTGGACCAGGGCAAGGTGCAGTTCAGTTTCGGCACTGGCGCGACCACTGCCCCGCAGCACCTCGCCCTGATCGTCCACCACGATCAGCTGTTCCGACAAAAGGGAGCCCTTGTCAACACCACTGGGAGCCATCAACAACCGCAACGGCTGCCACTGCAGCACGCAGCTGAAATTGCCACCGGTCCCCTCACACCACCCCCGTCGGTGGATGGCGGCCATGGCCGCAGCCAACTGCTCCGCCAGGCTGGCGCTGCTGGGAGAGGGGGCATTCACGGGCAACTCCGACTGCCTCAATGCTGGCAGTTGGGACACCAATGGGTGCTGCGACCGCCAAGCTTGTCGCGGCGGATCGGGGTGTGGCAGCGGCGGCAGGGCTCTCCCCCTCGCCGATACACCCAGGCCACACCTCCGTAGTTTCCGTTACTGCCGCTCAGGTCGCGGAAGTCGCTGAAGGTGGTTCCACCTGCACCAATGCTGATTTCCAGCACCTGCACCAGGGCCTGGCGCAGTTTTTCGAGCTGGTTGCCGTTCAACCGGCCGCTCTGGGTAGCAGGCTTGATCCCCGCCGCAAAGAGTGATTCATCCGCGTATATGTTGCCGACCCCCGCCACCACCGCCTGGTCGATCAGCGCATTTTTAATCGGCCGACTGGACCCCTTAAACCTCTGGCGCAGATAAACCGCGCTGAAGGTATCGCTGAAGGGTTCTGGCCCCAACCTGCGCAGACCCGTGATCACGCCCTCAACAGGCTCTCCGGGCGGCACCCACCACATCTGGCCGAAGCTGCGGGTATCGATAAACCGCAATTCCTGGCCGGCCGCGTTGAACAGCTGCACCCGGGTGTGGGAACAGGCCGGCCGGGGGGTGTCTAGCCAGAGGAACTGGCCGGTCATGCGCAGGTGCACCCCCCAGATTCCAGCCCCCTGGCCATTGCGGCCCAGTTGGCCCATCAGGTACTTACCCCGCCTCTGCCAAGTCCCTACCGTGGCGCCGATCAGGCCAGCGGCGAAAGCTGCGGGGGTGGCCGGACTGGCAATCGCCCTTGCCCGGCGCACCTCCACCTGATCGATATCAAATCCCTGGATCTGCTGCTCGAGTCCTCGCCGAACGGTTTCAACTTCAGGCAGTTCCGGCATCGGCGCAGGCTGGATGGGCTGTCCCAGCATGCTCAAGCCGAGAACTGCAGAGACGTGGACCCAGAGTTGATGGAGCTTGAGCAAAGGGTATTGAGCCGGGCTCGGGCTTGTCAGCCGGGCTCAGGCCTTGGCAGCCGGGCTCAGGCCTTGTCGAGTTCAGCTTCGGCGAAGTTGTTGGTGTTGATTCCGCCTTCAGAGCCGCTGAAACCGTTGTAATTCACCTTTTCAAAGCGAACCACCACGGGATAGCGAATACCGGAGGTGTCGATCGAAGCGACGGTGCCGACTTCATTGAACCAATAAGACTCGGGGCGCCTGATGCGCACTTTGTCGCCGCGGGAAATTGCCATCGCTGAGCTTGTAGATCGGGTGGCTACCTGGGTGAAGATAGCCGCAGCCCCGTGGGGTTGATTTGCCGGCGTCACGAATCGTCGCCCTTGTCAGGGGAGATCCCGGACCATGGCACGATCGGCTCCTCCGCAGCACCCCGATGCTTCGCCTGGAGTTGCCTGATCCCGAAAGTGACTCGATCAGCACGCTCGAATTTCTGGCCCGCCTCGAGGAGGCCTGGGCCGTCTGCGATCGCTTCGACCTGCAGACCGAGATCTGGCGGGGCCGCATCCTGCGGGCTGTGCGGGATCGGGAAAAGCGCGGGGGGGAGGGGCGCGGTACGGGTTTCCTGCAGTGGCTGCGTGAGCGGGAGATCAGCAAAACGCGGGCTTACACCTTGATCCAGCTGGCGGAATCGGCCAACAGTCTCGTTGGAGAAGGCCTCCTGGAGGAAGACAGTGTCAACAATTTCTCGAAGCGGGCCTTTCTGGAAACCGCC
This sequence comes from Synechococcus sp., assembly GCA_035284945.1. Classification (GTDB taxonomy): domain Bacteria; phylum Cyanobacteriota; class Cyanobacteriia; order PCC-6307; family Cyanobiaceae; genus Cyanobium_A. The sequence continues at coordinate 5,335 of JAYKGS010000105.1, read as the reverse complement.
CAGGCCGACCCTGAGGTGCAATTGATGATTGCCGAGGCGGCCAATGGGGGCCAGGAGATCACCCGCAAACAGGTACGACGCCTCAGCGACGAGTTCACCGCCGCCACCAGCCCACTCCTGCCCGAAGAGATCCGCCAGCGCACGGCCGACAACCTCCTGCCGCCCAGGGCGGTGGCTCCGCTGGTGAAGGAGTTGGCCAAACTGCCCGAGGATCAGCAGGAGCAGCTGCGTCAGGTACTCCGGGACGAGCCAGAGCTGGAGCGGGTGAAGGATGTCACCAGCACGGCCCGCTGGCTCAGTCGGGCGGCGGAGGCTGGCCTGACGGTAAGGGCCTTCCAGCAGGGGCAACTGGATTTCGACAAGGCCCTGCAGGAAGCCCAGCGGCTCGACGCCCTGGGCCTGTTGACCGATGCGGTCGGCCAGGCCCAGGCACTGGAGAACGCTGTTTTGAAGTTGCACACCAGCTGGAGGAGGCTCGGTGGCCTGCAGGAGCGTCTGTGGGTGGAGAGCGGCAGCAGCACCCCCCACCTGCGGGAATTGCTCACGGCCCTGCAGTCGCTCAGCGGCAGCACGCTGCGGGTGTCGCTGGGGGAGTTAGCCGGAGGCAAGAGGGTGCGGTTGCAACTGGTGGAGGAATCCCCCGAGCAGTTGGACCCACCTCAGTTCGCGCTCTAACCCCACATCTGGTGGCAGCTATGGTTAGGTGACGCTAAGGGTAGGTCCATTTCCGAACCGGATCTGCTGGAGCTTTCCCTTGCGCGCCACTTTGGTTGGTCGGCCTTTCGGCCGGGGCAGCGCCCGGTGGTTGAGGCCCTGCTGGCAGGCCAGGACTGCCTTGCCGTATTGCCCACCGGAGGCGGCAAGTCCCTTTGTTTTCAGTTGCCGGCGTTGGTGCGCCAGGGGTTGGTCCTGGTGATTTCGCCCCTGGTGGCCCTGATGCAGGACCAGGTGGCCCAGCTGCAGCAACTCGGTATCCCAGCGGCTTGCCTGCATGGGGGGCTCCCCTCGGCGGAGCGGCGAGCCCTGGCGGAGCGCCTGCGCAGTAACCGCTTGCGCCTGCTCTACCTGGCACCGGAACGGCTCCAGGCGGAGGCCACCCGCCAGCTGCTGGACGATGTGATCGAAAGCGGCCAGCTGGTGGCTATGGCGGTGGATGAGGCCCACTGCATCAGTGCCTGGGGCCATGACTTCCGCCCTGACTATCGCCGCCTGGGGGAGTTGCGCGCCCAGTGTCCAGGGGTGCCCCTGGTGGCACTCACCGCCACTGCCGCTCCCCAGGTGCGGGCCGACATCATCCGCCTGCTGAAACTGCGGCGGCCCTTGATCCAGGTGCGCTCAGCCCGCCGAACCAACCTTGTCTATGGGATGCAACGCCGGCCCGAGGATGCCCTATCCCTGGTTTTGAGCGCGATAGGGGAGAGTCGCGGGGCCGTGTTGATCTATGGACGAACCCGGCGCACGGTTGAACAGTGGACCGCCAGATTGACAGCAGCGGGGGTGAGGGCGATCGCCTATCACGCTGGGATGGATCCAGAAAGCCGCCTGCTGGCCCTGGAGCACTTTCAGCACCAGCCCAGGCCCGTACTGGTGGCGACTGTCGCCTTCGGCATGGGCGTTGACCGCCCGGATGTGGGGCTCGTGCTGCATCTCGATCTGCCAGCCAGCGCGGAGGGCTATCTCCAGGAATCCGGGCGGGCGGGGCGCGACGGCTTGCCGGCCCGCTGTCTGGTGCTCTACGACCCGGCCGATCGCACCAGCCTGGGTTGGGCGATTCGGGGAGTGGGCACGCCGCCAGCCCAGCAGGATCGGCACCGCACGGAGCTGGCCCAGCAGCAGCTGAGGCGGATGGAGGCGGTGGCGGAAGGGGAGGGTTGCCGGGAGCAGGCGCTGCTGCTGGCCATCGGCGAACTGACGGAAGTCTGTGGCCGCTGTGACAACTGCCAGGGCTCCCTGAAGCGACGGGACTGGACAAGGGAAGTCGTGTTGGCGCTGGAAGCTCTCGATGCCCGCAAGGGAAGGGATCTGCGCAGCCTGGCCGAGGAGCTGGCCGCCACCGCACCGATGGACCTGCGGCCCCGACTGGAGGCCCAGTGGGGCTGGCTGTTACGGCGGCTTGTGCAGGAGGAGTTACTCAGTGAGAGCAATGACGGCGCCCAGCGCCTCTACCTACAGGCATCGGGCCGACGTTATCGACGCGAGCCTTGGCCCCTGCATTGGGCGGCCTGACCTAGCTGGATCGGGCCTTGCAAATATCGTTAATCAGCTGTTTTTCGAAGTCGCTTTGGGGTGAATCCCAGCTCTTCCACTGGCCGGATTGGCTGGTGGCATTGAGCTTGCGGGCACCGCAGTTAACAGCCAGATAGACAGGTTTGCCCTCCCCGTCGAGGGTGGGAGCCACAAAGCTGCCGCCCATGGGCTGCCAGTTGGCCCAGTCCACCTGGAGGGGGCCGTAACTGCGCCAGTCGGGTCCCTTGGGCTTGCTGGCAGCCACCTTGCTTGGAACAGGGGAGGCCGCTGCAATCTTGGCTGGGGCCGGTTTGACGCTCTCGGCGGCCTTCTCCACCACTGGCTTGGCCTGAGCCTCAGGTTTTGCCTGAGCCGCTGGCTTGGATTCAACAGGTGACTTGGAAGCTGCTGTGGAGGGGATTGCCGTGGCGCTTGAGGCGCTGGGGGCAGGGCTGGATGCTTTTGCCTGGCTGGACTGGTTTGGCTGAATCACCGTCTGAGCCTGAGCAACCGGCTTAGCTGGTGATGCCTTGGTGGGCGCTTGAGCGATTGGGGTGGTTGGTGCCGGCGAGGGAGATTCCTTGGCGACCGGCTTGGGGGCGGGGGTACTGGTGGCCGCAGGCTTGGGGGGCAGTTTTGCCGTGGGCTTGGCCTGGGCCACCGGCTTGGCGGTTGGCTTGGCTGTCACCGGAGGCGGAGCCTGCAGTTTCAGGCGGGTGCCGGAGATCACCAGGTCGGGATTCTCGATCCTGTTGATTGAAATCAGTCGTTCGAGAGAAACCCCGTAGTTTTCGGCGATGGAGGAGAGGTTTTCGCCACTGCGCACCACATGTTCCTTCTTGTTTCGTGGCACAGGGCTGGTGGGTGGGGCCACCGCGGAATTCGGCCGTCCTGGAATGGCAAGCAGGGTGCCGGCAACCACCAGGTTGGGGTTGCTGATCCTGTTGAGCTGACTCAGTTGTTCGGTGCTGGTGCCGAAGCGATCGGCGATTTCCGAGAGCGTTTCCCCACTTTTCACCGTGTATCTGGCGGTAGGCAGGGGCCTTGGGGCAGCTGCGGTAGGGGCGGCGCCAGGGATGACGAGCCGTTGCCCGACGATCACCAGACTTGGATTGGAGATACCGTTGGCCTGCATCAGCCGGGTAAGGCTGATGCCATTGGCGGCAGCGATGGTTGAGAGGGTGTCACCTGGACGCACCGTGACACTGGCGCCCCCCGCACCAGCTCGGCGGGCGCCAGGCAGCACCAGTTTCTGGCCGGCCACCACCAGGTCTGGGTTGGTGATGCCGTTGGCCTGCATCAGCTGGTTCAGGCTGACCCCATTGCGCTCGGCTATCTCTGAAAGGGTTTCGCCTGGTTTGACCACCACGTCCGTCAGACCAGGCAAGGGCAACACCACCGCTAGGGCCAGGACAGCAAGGTATCGACGCATGGGCACTACACGTAGCTTCCGGAACGTTAAAGGGCCTGCCCAGGCCGATCCAGTGCTGTTGGGGGGATCGCTGCATCAAAGCTGCTGATCGGCCAGGCCTGGATCAGCCCAGCAGGCGCTTGACGAGGGCCAGCTTGCCCGCATAGGGGGGGTAGCGAAAGGGCAGGTCCAGCCAGAAGGACCTGCGCAGCACCGTGCGCTGGTGGGAGAAGGTGAGGAAGCCGGCCTGGCCGTGGTAGCTGCCCATGCCGCTTTCGCCCACGCCCCCGAAGGGCAGAGCCGCCGCCCCGGCCTGCAGCACCACGTCGTTGAAGCAGAGGCCGCCGGAGCTGGTGGTGTCCAGGGTGCGGCGCTGGGCGCAGCGGTCGTTGCTGAATAGATAGAGGGCCAGAGGTTTGGGCCGGCGACGCACCTCGGCTAGAGCGGTTTCCAGGTCGGGCACGGCCTGTACCGGCAGGATCGGGCCGAACAGCTCCTCCTGCATCAGCGGATCGTCCCCTGACTCCACCGCCACCAGGCAAGGTTCGATCCGCCGCCGCGCCGCGTCGATCCTGCCGCCCGCCAGCACCTGACCGCGGCTGCAGGCACCGGCCAGCAGCGCTTCCAGCCGCTGGAACTGGGCCCCATTGACGATGCAGCCGAGATCTTCGCTGAGCAGGGGATCGGCGCCGTAGAAGCGCTGCCATTCGGCGGCGATGGCCGCCACCAGCGGCTCGCGCACCTGGGTTTGTACCAGCAGGTGATCGGGGGCGATGCAGGTCTGGCCGGCATTGAGCCCCTTACCCCAGGCAAGCCTTCGGGCGCTGGCGGCGATGTCGGCGTCGGCAAGCACGATCGCCGGACTTTTGCCGCCCAGCTCCAGGGTGACCGGGGTGAGATGGCGGGCGGCGGCGGCCATCACCAGCCGACCTACCCGCCCACCGCCTGTGAAGAAGATGTGATCAAACCGCTCCTCCAGCAGCGCGGCGGCGGCCGTTCCGTCCCCGTTCACCACCTGCACCACCTCGGCGGGGAAGGCCGCCGGAATGGCACGCGCCAGCAGGGCGGCGGTGCGGGGGGCATGTTCGGACGGCTTGAGCACGGCGGTGTTGCCGGCCGCCAGAGCGCTGACCAGGGGCTGCAGGCATAGCTGGAAGGGGTAGTTCCAGGGGCCTACGATCAGCACACAGCCGAGGGGTTCAGCCTGAACCCAGGCCTGGCCTGGCCGCAGGGCCAGATCCAGCCCAACCCGCCGCGGTGCCATCCAACGCCCCAGCTGGCGGCGCGTAATGGCCAGCTCCTGACGCACGGCAATCAGCTCAAAGGTGGCTTCCAGGGGTGGTTTGCCCAGGTCGGCGGCGAGGGCCTCAAGCAGCTCGGCCTCGTGGGTGCGCACCAGGGCAACCAGATGATCCAATTGTTTCAGGCGCCAGGCCAGGCTGCGGGTACGGCCAAGGGTCACCGGTGCCCGCATGGCGGTGATCGGGGTGGCCAGGAGTGGCCGATCTGCTCCGGCTGGTTCCATCTGCTCCTGTTCAGCTGCCGAAGGATGGGGTGTCAGCCTCGGTTTGTTAAGCCCTTGACGAGACTTGAACTCGTGACCTCTCCCTTACCAAGGGAGTGCTCTACCGCTGAGCTACAAGGGCATGTGGAAGGTGGGCCGGGTTGGATTTGAACCAACGTAGGCAGAGCCAGCGG
>JAYKGS010000104.1:0-21767 GCA_035284945.1 Synechococcus sp. | reverse complement strand
TGCTGCCCAGTTGGTTCGGGGTGGGGGCGGCCCTGCAGGAGGAACTCACCCAGGACCCCGAACAACTCGAGTTGCTGCGCCTGCTCCACCAACGCTGGCCGTTCTTCCGCATGCTGATCTCGAAGGTGGAGATGACCCTCTCCAAAGTCGACCTCGACCTGGCCCACCACTACGTGCAGGCCCTGGGGCGCAGCGAGAACCGGGAAGCCTTCGAGCAGATCTTCCGGACCATCGCCTCGGAATTCGAGCTCACCCGCGATCTGGTGCTGGCAATCACCGGTCACAGCCGATTGCTGGATGGGGATCCCGCCCTGCAGCTCTCGGTAGACCTGCGCAACCGCACGATCATCCCCCTTGGCTTCCTCCAGGTAGCTCTGCTGCGCCGCCTGCGCGACCAGAATCGCCAACCCCCGATGAGCGAAGCACTGGCACCCTCAGGCGACGATGGCCGCACCTACAGCCGCAGCGAGCTGCTGCGCGGAGCCCTGCTCACCATCAACGGCATCGCAGCAGGCATGCGGAACACCGGCTGAACTGCTCCCCCCCAGCCATGGATTCCCTCCTGATCCCCTTCCGCAGCCAGCCCCAAGCCCCGCGCCTGCGAGAAGGCTATGGGCTGATTGCCGACCGCATCCCCAGCCCCGACTCCCTCAATCGGCTGCTGCTGGCCAGCGGCGATCGCTACCGCGATCCGAACCGATGGCAGCTGGTGCTGGACAACAGCCTCTGGCACCTGGGGGTGGAATCCCCCGATGGCACATTGGTGGGTTTTGTGAGGGCCACCAGCGATCTGGCCCTCAACGCCAATCTCTGGGATCTCTGCGCCGATCCGGGGGATCCTCACCAGGCGGACATCCTGGCGGTGCTGGTGCATGGCGCCCTCGGCAGGCTGCGCAGGGAGTTGGCTGGATGCAGCATTTCCCTGTCTGCACCGCCAGAGGCACTGGCCGCCCTGGATCGTTTTGGATTTTCCCTCGACCCCGGTGGCATCCGGGCGATGGGATTGAATCTACTGACCAATCAATGACGAGCATGGAGGGACTCGAACCCCCGACCCTCAGAACCGGAATCTGATGCTCTATCCAACTGAGCTACATGCCCATGGCTAAGGCCCATGGCCGGGGCGGGGCCCCGTGGGAATTACCTTAACCTCCCGTCGCGTCAGAGCCATCCGGCTGCACCGCCTGGAGCTGCTGAATTTCCGCAACATCAGCCATCTGGAGCTGGCCCTGGAGGCCCCCCGCCTTCTGGTGATCGGCGCCAATGGCGAGGGCAAATCCAACCTGCTGGAAGCGGTGGAATTGCTGGGTTGCCTGCGTTCCCATCGCACCGCAAGCGATCGCGATCTGATCCGGCACGGGCAGAGCAACTGCCAGGTAAGGGCCTCAACCGGCGATGGAGATCAGCTGGCTCTCCACCTGCGTCGCAGCGGCGGGCGCATCGCCCAGCGCAACGGCAAGGTGCTGGAGCGCCAGCTCGACCTGCTGGGATCACTGCGCTGCGTCGGTTTCAGCGCCCTCGACCTGGAACTGGTGCGGGGTGAACCTGCCGGCCGCCGCCAATGGCTCGACCGGGTAGTGCTGCAGCTCGAGCCGGTTTATGGCGACCTGCTCAGCCGCTACGGGCGGCTGCTGCGCCAGCGCAGCCAGCTGCTGCGGCGCAGCCTCGGCGGCGGCGATCTACAGGGCCTGCTCGATGCCTTCGATCTGCAGATGGCCGTGATCGGTACCCGGCTGCAGCGCCGTCGCTCACGGGCCATCCGCAGGCTGGAACCCCTGGCCGCTGCCTGGCAGGCAAGGCTGAGCGGCGGCCGGGAATGCCTGGAGCTCCATTATCAGAGTGGAGCCAAGCTGGATGGGGTCGAGGCCGAGGATCCCTGGCGCGAAGCCCTGCTGGCCCAACTGCAGCAGCAGCGAGGCGAAGAACTGCGGCTGGGGCAATGCACGGTAGGGCCCCACCGCGACGAACTGGGCTTGGTCCTGGCCGGGCAGGGAGCTCGGCGCTACGGCTCGTCGGGGCAGCAACGCACCCTGGTGCTGGCCCTCAAGCTGGCCGAGCTGGAACTGGTGGGAACGGTGCTGGGATCGCCACCTCTTCTGCTGCTCGACGACGTGCTGGCCGAACTCGATCCGCAGCGGCAACAATTGCTGCTCGAGGCGGTGGGCGAGGGTCATCAGTGCCTGGTCAGCGCCACCCATCTGGATGCCTTCAGCGGCGGTTGGCAGGCCCAGAGCCAGGTGGTGCAGATGCGCTCCGGCCAACTCGATCGCCAGTCGCCGATAGGGCCGCCCGACTAGGCACGGCTGCGTTCACCACCATCTATGGTGGTTGGCTTGTTCGGTCAACTTCGATGACCCAGACCCTGCCCTGCCTCCACCCGAACCCCGGATGGAATGCGGCCCCAGCAGCGATCCACCCAGCTGCCCCCTCTCCCCAACAGGTTTCCGATACGGTCGGCAAACATTGCATTCTCGAGCTCTACGGTTGCGATGGCACCAAGCTCGACGACGAAAGTTTCCTCAGGGCCACCATCACCGCAGCAGCAAAGCGGGCCGGTGCAACCCTGCTCAACCTGATCACCCACCGTTTCGAACCCCAGGGAGTCACGGGACTGGCCCTGCTGGCCGAGTCACACATCTCCATTCACACCTGGCCTGAATCGGGCTACGCAGCAGTGGATGTGTTCACCTGCGGGGATCACACCATGCCCGAGAAAGCCTGTGCCGTGCTTGTTGACGAGCTGTTGGCCGACACCCATAAGCTCACCAGCTTCCGCCGCGAAACACCCTCCTGCATTCACGGCAATCTGCGGGATCCGGTGCGTACGCTGCCCTTTACATCAGCCCTGAGCCGCTGAGCTCAGAAGGCGATCTGACCTCGAGGTCCCGGTTGCACTTGCCGCTCACCAATCCCTCCAGGTCCAGGCCCACCGCCGTGAAGCCAAGGGAGAGGAAGGCAGCCACCAGGGCCTCTCTGCGCTCCGCCTTTGCCCAGAGGCCAAGGGCCTGTTCAAGTTGAGCGGCAGGGAGCTCGATGCGGGCCGTCTGCCCCTGGCAGCGCACCCGCACCTGGGTCCAGCCGGTGGCCAACAGCCAGGCCTCCGCCGCCGCCACCCGTTGCAGCCGCTCCGCCGTGATCGGCTCCCCGTAGGCAAAGCGGGACGACAGGCAGGGCTGGGCGGGCTTGTCCCACCAGGGCAGGCCCAGCGCCCGCGATAGCTGGCGCACCTCAGCCTTGGTCAGACCAACAGCAGCAAGGGGCGAACAGACGCCGAATTCCCTGGCTGCCCTGATGCCCGGGCGGTGGTCGCCGAGGTCATCGGCATTGACTCCATCAACAACCCTGGCCCCCCCTGCCGCCGCGGCGATCGGCGCCAGCAGGCGGTGCAGCTCCCGCTTACACGCGTAGCAGCGATCCTCAGGATTGCTGGCATAGGCGGGATCGGCCAACTCCGAGGTGGGGATTTCCCGGTGGCGAATGCCAAGCCAGCCGGCCTGGATACGGGCTTCCTGACGCAGGTGGGGCGCCAGTGCCGGGGAAACCCCTGTGATTGCCAGGGCCTCCTGCCCACCCTGCTCCATGGCAATGGCCGCCACAAGGGAGCTGTCCACCCCACCGGAGTAGGCCACCACCACCGGGTTCAGGGCGGCAAGCTGGCCACGCAGTTGCTGCAAGGCCCCACCCAGGGACGGGGGCAGCGTTTCCAGGAGAGTGAAGTGCATCGGGGCCTGAATCCTGACCTGATCCTGCCTGGCCCAACCCAACAGCGCCGGTAACATCGCGCCATGAGCAGCACCCAGACGCCGCAGCGGGGCACGGGCCGAGGCATCGGCATCCGCACCGCCGCAGGCAGCGATGAGCGCGTCCTTGGTCAACTGCATGTCTACGACGGTGATGGCAAGGGCAAGAGCCAGGCGGCCCTCGGAGTGGTGCTGCGCACCATCGGCCTGGGTATCTGCGAACGGAAACGCACCAGGGTGCTACTGCTGCGCTTCCTCAAAGGCCCTGGCCGCGCCTACGACGAAGATGCCGCCATAGAAGCGCTGCAGCAGGGGTTCCCCCACCTGATCGACCAGGTGCGAACTGGCCGGGGAGACTTCTTCAGCGCCGAGCAGGCCACCAAATTCGACCAGCAGGAAGCCCAGCGCGGCTGGGACATCGCCAAGGGCGCCATCGCCAGCGACCTCTACTCGGTGGTCGTGCTTGATGAGCTCAACCCGGTGCTGGATCTGGGCCTGCTGGACATCGACGACGTGACCCGCACCCTGGCGGCCAAACCAGGCGGCATGGAGGTGATCTGCACGGGCCGCGGTGCCCCCCCCAAACTGGTGCAACTCGCCGACCTGCACTCGGAGATGCGGGCCCACCAGGGGCCCGGCGGTCTCGATGGGGTCGAGATCTACACCGGTGAAGGCAAGGGCAAATCCACCAGTGCCCTGGGGAAGGGGCTCCAGGCCATCGGTCGGGGCATCAGCCAGGACAAGAGCCACCGGGTTCTGATCCTGCAGTGGCTAAAGGGCGGGGCGGGCTACACCGAGGATGCGGCCATCGCCGCCCTGCGCGAGAGCTATCCCCACCTGGTGGATCACCTGCGCTCCGGGCGCGACGCGATCGTCTGGCGCGGCCAGCAGCAACCGATTGACTACGTGGAGGCCGAACGGGCCTGGGAAATCGCCCGGGCGGCCATATCCAGCGGCCTCTACAAAACCGTGATTCTCGATGAGATCAACCCCACGGTGGATCTCGAACTGCTGCCGGTGGAGCCGATCGTGCAGACCCTGCTGCGCAAGCCCACCGAGACGGAAGTGATCCTCACCGGCCGCTGCAAGAACCGCCCCGCCTACTTCGACCTGGCCTCCGTGCACTCGGAGATGGTGTGCCATAAGCACTACGCGGAGCGGGGCATCGACCTCAAGCGTGGCGTCGATTACTGAAAAAGGTGGACGTCACTGAACGCGGGGCTCAGTAGCGCGGCACGGCTGGGTCAACCTCCTGGCTCCAGGAATCAATGCCGCCAGCCACGTTGACGCCCTCAATGCCATGGCGACCCAAGGCAATCAGGGCCTTGGCGCTGCGCCCCCCAAGCTTGCAGTGCACATAGAGCTTTTTGCCGCTCGCCCACTCACGGATCTGATCGATCGCCACTCCACTTTCGATCTGATCCAGGGGCACCAGCACCGAGCCGGGAATCACGGCGATTTCGGCTTCGGGAGGATTGCGCACATCCAGCAGCAGGATGTCTTCCAGCTGGCCATCTATCACGGTTTTCAGCTCGGCCACGGTGATACTGGGCAGGCTGCCAGCCTCCTCCTGGCCCGGAGCACTTCCGCCTACGCCGCAGAACTCCTGGTAGTCGATCAGTTTCTCGATCACAGGCCGCTCGGGGCTGGGCCTCAGCTTCAGCTCCCGGAACTTCATGCCCAGGGCATCGAACAGGAGCAGCCGGCCGCTGAGGCTGGTGCCGATGCCGGTGATTATCTTCACTGCCTCGGTGGCCTGGATCACACCGATGATTCCCGGCAGAACGCCCACCACGCCGCCCTCGGCGCAGGAGGGCACCATGCCCGGCGGCGGCGGCTCGGGGAACAGGTCGCGGTAGTTGGGGCTGCTCTCATCCAGATTGAAAACCGTGGCCTGACCCTCGAAGCGGAAGATCGAGCCGTACACATTGGGCTTACCCAGCAGCACGCAGGCGTCGTTGACCAGGTAGCGGGTGGGGAAGTTGTCGGTACCGTCGCAGACCAGGTCATACGGCTCGATGATCTGCAGCGCGTTCTCACTGGTTAGCGCCGTCTCGTAGAGATCCACCTGGCAGTGGGGATTGATCTCGTGAATCCGGTGCTTCGCCGATTCGATCTTGGGCTTGCCCACCCAGCTGGTGCCGTGAATCACCTGACGCTGCAGGTTGGAGTGGTCCACCACGTCGAAGTCGACGATGCCGATCCGGCCCACTCCCGCGGCAGCCAGATAGAGCAGCAGCGGCGAGCCGAGGCCGCCGGTGCCCACGCACAGCACCGAGGCTGCCTTGAGCCGCTTCTGCCCCTCCATGCCAACCTCGGGCAGGATCAGGTGGCGGGCGAAACGGGCCATCTCATCGGGGCTGAGCTGGACGCCGCTGGTGTCGGGAGGAAGCATGGCCACTGGGATCAGTTCTCCATTTTCCACGGCAGGCGCAGGGCTGGTGACGGCGGCTGGGCAATCCACCATCCCACCAGCTCCGGTGCCGGGCCCCCTACGCCCATGATCACCATCAATGCCGGCCAGACGCAGAGCCGGCAATCGGTGGCGGAGGGCACCGGACCCGCGGCAGGGTGGCTATGGGCAGAACCCAGCAGCTCCATCCCCCTCATCCTTGCCCACTTCTGGGCCAGCAGTTGTTCGTGGGGGTCAATCGCAAAGCGGCGGTGCCGCTCTCCAGGCTGGGGCCAGACGTTGCAGCAAGGCCAGACGCAAAGCAGTTGCCAGCCATTGTTCTGCCTCAGGCCCAGCAGTAGGGCGCATCCCTCCTCAGGATGGACAGCTGCCAGGATCCGGCGCAGAACGGTGAGCAGCTGCAAATCTGCCCTGAGGTGAGCTGGCGCTTGCAAACACACACCGATACCTTGTGGAATAGTTCAACCTTGCTCACCATCCTGTCCATGAGTGATACCACCCCCGACGCAGTTGGGCAGGAAACTGCCACTGGAGTGGAGCCATGCCCTGCCACCACTCAAAAGGAAGACATCAAGGAATCCACCTCCCAACCAGAGGTGAGCTTCGCTGAGCGCTACAGCGAAATCCTGACCAAGGTGAATTCCACCCTCGACAAGGTGGACTGGAGCCAGATGGGCCGTATCGGCAAGGCCACCGGAGTGATCCTGGTTGTGATCGTCGCCCAGATACTCATCAAGGGAGTGCTCGACACCATCAACCTTCTGCCCGTGGTGCCCGGCCTGCTTGAACTGCTCGGTCTGGTGGTGGTGGGCAATTGGAGCTGGCAGAACCTCACCACCAGTGAGAAACGCGGGGCTGTGGTGTCTAAGCTCCAGAACCTCCGCCAGGAATACCTCGGCTGAGCAATTCGTGGATGCAGGCCTGGGCCCTTTGTTGGTAACCGCCCCCGAACAGGTTGGCGTGGTTGAGCAGGTGATAGAGGTTGTAGAGAGCAGCCCGCTCGCTGGCCCCGGCTGAAAGGGGCCAGCTACCGGTGTAGCCCGCAAAGAAGCTGGGCGGAAAGCCCCCAAACAACCTGGCCATTGCCAGATCCACCTCGCGATCGCCCCAGTAGCAGGCGGGGTCAAAGATGACCCCGCTGCCATTCCTCAGCGAGGCCGCATTGCCGCACCAGAGATCTCCGTGCACAAGCACCGGCTCGCAAGCGTGACCTGCCAACCATTGCGGCACGAGCGCCAGCAGGGCCCCAGCTCCCTGCAACGGCTCGCTCCGTCTTGCGGCCCAGGCCAGCTGGGGCGCAAGACGGCATTCGGCGAAAAACTGGCCCCAACTGGATCGCCATCCATTGAATTGGGGCGCCGAACCGATGAAGTTGGCGGCCGGCCAGCCATAGCCCGCGACCGCTGAGCCGCCGGCACTGTGCCGGTGCAAATCCGCCAGATACTGTCCCAACCGAAACGCCGCACCGGTGTCGACCGAGGCCGCCCCAATCCCCTCGAGATCCAGCCACGGCATCACCAGCACGGCCTGATCCCCAGCCAGGCCCCAGGCCACGGGCTCTGGAATCACCAGGCCTGCTGGCGCGTGGGCAGCCAATGCTGCGAGTCCCTCCACTTCCGCCACAAGCTGGGGCAGGGCCGCGGCCCTGTTGGTTTTTGCAAACAAAACTCCGCCATCGGCAAACTCGAGCCGCCAGGTCCGATTGATGCAGCCCCCGCCCACCGACTTACGCGCCACCAGGCGGCGGCCGAGCTGACCCTGCAGCCAGGCGGTGAGGGATTCGGCGGGGGCAGCAGCCATGGCGCCCAGGCGGGAAGGCAGCTGCCAGCATGCCCCCATGGAGAAACCCCCTGATGTGGTGGTCGTGGGAGCCGGCATCGCCGGTCTAAGCGCGGCGGCCCTGCTGGCCAAGGCCGGGCTTGGGGTGCAGCTGCTTGAAGCCCACCACCAGAGCGGCGGCTGCGCCGGCACCTTCCGCCGCGGGGTCTACACCTTCGATGTGGGGGCAACCCAGGTAGCGGGCCTGGAACCCGGCGGCAGCCATCGACGCCTCCTGGAGCACTTCCATCTGCCCCTGCCGGCCGCAACGCCCCTGGATCCGGCCTGCGTGGTGGATCTGGGGGATGGCCGACCGCCGGTGCGGATCTGGCGCGATCCAGCCCGTTGGGCCACTGAGCGCGAGCAGCAATTTCCAGGCAGCGAGCGCTTCTGGCAACTCTGCGCCGCCCTGCATCGGGCCAACTGGGCCTTCGCCAGCCGCGATCCCGTGCTGCCTCCACGCAGCCTTTGGGATCTGGCCAAGCTTCTGCCGACCCTGCGTCCCGCCAACCTGGCCAGTGGCCTGCTCATCACCGCCACGGTGGCCGATCTGCTGCTGCTCACGGGCTGCGGTGGCGATCGACGCCTGCGCCGCTTTCTCGATCTGCAGCTGCGGCTCTACTCCCAGGAACCAGCCGATCGCACCGCCGCCCTCTATGGCGCCACCGTGCTGGCCATGGGCCAGGAACCACTGGGCCTATGGCACCTGGAGAGTTCGATGCAGGTGCTGAGCCAGCAGATGGAGCAGGCCCTGGCAGCGGCCGGCGGGGAGCTGCGGCTGGGGCACCGGGTGACGCTGCTCGAGCGCGAAGGCGCCGGCTGGGTTGTCCATGGCAAGCAGCCGCAGCCCTTCTCACTGGCAGCCACCGATGTGGTGCTGGCCCTGCCGGTTCAGAGCTTGCCAGACCTGCTCCCAGAGCAGCTGCCGGCAGGCTACCGGCGCCGACTGGCCAGCCTCCCTGACCCCTCAGGAGCTGTGGTGTTTTACGGGGCCGTGGATCGCAGCCTGCTGCAGAGCAACTGTCCTGCCCACCTGCAACTCGACTGGAGCGAGCCTGGTTCGCTCTTTGTGTCGGTGAGCCGTGAGGGCGATGGCCGGGCCCCGGCCGGCCAGGCAACCGTGATAGCGAGCGTGTTCACCCCGGCGCGCCCCTGGTTTGCCCTCAGCCGCCAGGCCTATGGCCAGGCCAAGGCCGAAGCACTGGCCGGCATCCAACGGGGGCTGGATAGTCAGCTGGGGGTAGACCCCACTCAATGGCGCCACAGCGAACTGGCCACTCCACGGGGTTTCGCCCGCTGGACGGGCCGTCCCTTCGGATTTGTGGGGGGCCTCGGCCAGCATCCGAGTCGCTTTGGCCCCTTCGGCCTGGCCAGCCGCACCCCCCTGCCAGGGCTGTGGTTATGCGGCGACTCGATCCACCCCGGTGAAGGCACCGCCGCCGTGGGGCTCTCAGCCCTGATGGCCTGCCGCCAGTTGCTGGCGATGCGGGGCCGGGTACTGACCCTGGGCCCCAACTGCTGACCTCAGTCCACGCCGGTTTCCTCAGGGGCGCTCGGGCCCACAAACTGGGGTCGCAGCTGGTGGCAGCTCTCCAGTTCCCGCCGCAGGCCAGTCCAATCTGCCCGCTGCAGCAAATCCTCCAACTCCCCAAGTTGCTGGCGATAGGCGCTGAGAGCTGGCAACAGAGCATCACGATTGCAGCGAGCCATCAGGGAGCCCAGCAGGGGGTTGCCCCCACCCACCCGCGTGGTGTCGGCAAAACCACTTGAAGCCAGCTGGCGCACCAGGTGCGGGGGGGCCATGCCTGAATCCGCTGCCCTCAACAGGGCCGCCCCGACCAGCACGGGCAGATGGGAAATCAGCGCCACCGCCTGGTCGTGGTCCCGAGCCGGACAGGTGAGCCAGCGGGCTCCCACCAGCTCCGCCAGGTTCCGCACCACCCCAAGGGCAGCCAGGTCGGTACCAGCCTCGGGCGTGGCCACCCAGGGACGTTGACGAAACAGCCCCGCCACCCCCGCCTCCACTCCCGCCTCAGCGTTACCCGCCATGGGATGGCTGGCTACGAATCGCGGATGCAGAGCCCGCCAGCGCTCCAGCACCGGCTCCTTCACCGAGCCCACATCGGTTATCACCGCCTGAGGTGGAAGGGCAGCCAGCAGTTCGGGGTCGGGATTCAACAGGCCATCGAGGGGCAGGGCCAGCACCACCAGGGCACAGGGAGCCAGCACGGAGGGATCCGTGCTCACCTGGGTTGCCAGGCCCCTCCGGCGGGCGCGCTCTGCGGTGGCGGCGCGATGCACCAGGCCCCGAACCCCAATCCCAAGTCGCTGCAGATCCAATCCCAGGGAACCGCCGATCAACCCCAGCCCCACCACGCCCACGGGTTGCTGGTGCCAGGCCCCCGGCGCCAGAACAGCGTTGCCATCAAGCGGAGGAACGGACGCCATCGAGCACCCAGGAAAAGGAATCGTGCAGCCAGCTTCCTACGATCCTTTCCTATTGGTGGCCTGGGAATGCTCGAAGCACGCGCCCACCAGCAACTCAAGGCCCTGCTGGCACGGGAAGGATGTGAGCCCTGGCCGCACCACCTGAGCCTCAGCCGCCTGGTGGCCCGCAGCCTGCGCCGTAGCGACCACACCCTGGTGAGGCTGGCACCGGGCTGCGATCCCAGCTGGTGGATCAGCCTGCTGGTGCCCCTAGCCCTGAGTGACTCCCCCTTAGCCCTGGTCGTCAGCGATGGAGCCCGCCAACGGCTGCTGCAGGTGGAACTGCCAAGGCTGGGGCGAGCCGATCCAGGCCTGGCTCTGGCCTGTTTCGAAGGGGACCATCCACCTGCCGATGGCCGCGTCTGGCTTTTAGATCACCGCCAGCTGGTTGGGGCCTGGCAGCAGGGTTGGCTCGGAGAGAGACAACTGGTGCTTCCTGAGGCCGAACATCTCGACAATCTGCTCAGGCAGGCCCTGGAGGTAGTGCTGACGCCCCAGCACTGGGACCAGTTGCGCCGGGCCCAGCCAGCGGCAGAGGCAAGCCTCCTGACCTTGCACGAGCGCCTCAATCGCCTCATCCTCAGCCATCCCTGTCACCCCAACCAGCTGGTGGGTCTGCCCCCTGAGGACGAGGCCCCCCTGCGTCACCTGCTGCAACTGCTTGGTCCCCTGCCCGCCCCCTGGCCGGCCTGGCTGGCCGCCACTGGAGGCGGCTGGACCAGCTGGGCCCAGTTAGATCCCAGGTTGCTGCAATGGAACTTGCATCGCCAACCGCTGGAGCCCCTGGCGGCACTCAAGGGCCTGCTTATCCAGCGAGGAGCGGTGGTACTGGGCCAATTTTCCAGGAGGCCGTGGGTGGAGCTGGGCCTGGAGCCCAACGTTGTGGTGAACCTGGGAGATCCACCCCTGGCCGATCCGCTTCCCATCTATGCCCCCCTGCGCCAACCCATGCCCAACAGCCCCGATTACGGCCTGCACCTGCTGGAGCATGCACGCCGGCTGATACTTGGCCAGGGTGGGATAACGGTGGTGCTGATCGACGACGAAGCCCTGCGCCTGAACCTCACCAGTGCGCTGGCTGCTGAATTCGGCAGTCGGGTGGTACACGAGCACACCGCACCCGAGAGCAATGGGGTGATCTGTGCTCGCTGGGACTGGTGGATCAGCCAGCAGCAACGGCTACCCCTACCAAGCCAGATCGTGGTGGCCCTGCTGCCGATCGCCAGCCTGGAGGATCCCCTCACTGCCGCCCGGGTGCTGGCCCTGCGCCAATCAGGGAAAGACTGGTTTCGGGAGCTCCTGCTTCCCGATGGCCTCAATCGGCTGGAACTGGGGGTGGCCGGTCTACGGCGCCAGGGCGGGAGGCTCGCCATACTGGATGGACGTCTGCGTGGGCGAAGCTGGGGCCGCCAGGTTCTGCATGCCCTAGAGCCTTGGGTGAGCCTCAGGCGCCTGCTGCCCCTCTAGCTGGAGCAAGCACCGATCTGGATCTCAGCCTCGAGCTCAACCACTCACAAAACCCCACCGCGCTAAACCGCACCAGAGGAGAAGTCAAGGAAATGGGGGAAGCCAAGCGCCGCAGCAACCAGGGCCTGCCACCCCGGGGGATCAAGTCATCAGGGGTGAGGCCTGCCGACCCTTCGCCGCGGATCTTTTCCTGGCTGCCTCTCAGCCGCAACCAGGCCGATCTCTTCGTTAACCTCACGACCAAGGCAGCCTGGGTTGGCATCGGCGCCCTAGTGCTCTTCTGGGTCACGGTTCGCTTCATCGGGCCCGCCGCCGGCTGGTGGACCCTGGCCGACGGCTGATTCGCCAGATTCTGAAGAAAACATTATGGTGGTGACCAGTTGGGTCATCGCCATGTTTCCACGCTTAGCAGAGCAATACCGATCTGTGGTGCAGGACCTGGTCATGAGCCTCCAGGCCCTGGCCAAAAGCCTGCAGGAGCGACGCATTGCGGCCACCTGCTACATCTGCGGAGACGGCCGTGATGGCCACGGTGCCTCTTTTGTGGCCAACCTGGATACCAGGCACATGGTGCGTTTTCTGGTTTCCGATTTCGGCATCAGCTGGGTTGAATCGCGTGATGGTCACGAATTGGTCAAGCTGGAGGGAGCCGAGGCCATCCAGGAGCTGCAGCGCCTGGCCCAGGTGCTGCAGAGCCCAGACACCCCGAGCAAGGCGTCTCAATCCCAGGGTCTCCCTGGCCGCCCCAAAGGAGCTTTCACCCGCTCCTGAACCCTCTGGCTGGGCCGGAGCCGCTCAGATTCGCTCAACTTGCCACCGGCAGATCGGTCAGCGCCGTCGCAGGGTCTTCCTTTGTGGAACCTGGAGCAGCCGCAGCCTTGGCTGCTGCAGCCAGGGGCTTCATCGAGTTGGATGTCACCTCGGAGCCCTCCTTAAGCTTCTGGCAGGTGAGCTGCTCAATCAGCTCTGCCTGCTGGGGGTTCTGTTCCAGCCAGACGATCGTGTTGTCGCGTCCCTGGCCGATGTTGTCGCCCTCATAGCTGTACCAGGCCCCCTTCCGAACAACCACACCGGTTTCCTCAGCGAGATCCAGCAGACAGCCCAGAGTGCTGATGCCGCGGCCAAACAGAATGTCGAACTCAGCAATGCGGAAGGGTGGCGCCACCTTGTTCTTGGCAACCTTCACCTTGGCGCGGATGCCGTACTCCTCAGTGCCGCGCTTGAGGGTCTGAATGCGGCGGATGTCGAGACGCACCGAGGCATAGAACTTGAGAGCATTGCCGCCCGTTGTGGTTTCCGGGTTGCCGTAGGTAACGCCAATCTTCTGGCGCAACTGGTTGAGAAAAATCACCGTGCAGCCAGACTTGCCGATATTGCCGGTGATCTTTCGCATGGCCTGGCTCATAAGACGAGCCTGGCTTCCCACCGCCAGGTCCCCCATCTCTCCCTCAATCTCCGCCCGCGGCGTCAACGCCGCCACCGAGTCAATCACCACGATGTCAACTGCTGCTGAACGCACAAGCTGATCGACGATCTCCAGAGCCATCTCCCCCGTATCGGGCTGGGAGACCAGCAGATTTTCAATATCGACCCCCAGGGACGCCGCGTAAACAGGATCCAGGGCGTGCTCCGCATCCACAAAGGCCGCCACGCCACCCCGCTTCTGCACCTCAGCGATGGCATGCAAAGTGAGGGTGGTCTTGCCGGAGCTCTCCGGCCCGTAAACCTCCACCACCCGACCCTTGGGGTAACCGCCACCCAGAGCCAGATCGAGAGTGAGTGCCCCAGTGGAGATGGTTTCCACCCTCATGCGGGAAGCATCCCCCAGTCGCATGATCGAACCCTTGCCAAAATTGCGCTCGATCTGATTGAGCACCAGCCCCAGGGCCTTCTCGCGCTCAGCGGCGGCACCGGCAGACGGGCGAGAAGCAGAAGAGGAGGAAGACACGGAAGGACTGGAGGAGGGGTTGGAGGACGCAGAAGTGGAGCGGGGATCGGCAGCCATGGCGACAATCAGAAACCGGGCAGAAACCGGGCGGAAAAGGGGCAGCAGGGAGGGGGGAAGGACTGGAGAGTCAATCCTGCTCTCCCTGGACAGCAAGTGCCACCAAAAGGAGCCGGCGTACCAATCCCTTATAGTACGGGCGTACTTTAGCCGATCAGGGCCATTGCGCCAGGGGGGCCGAAAAGAGTTCCGGAGTGAGCCAGCCAATCGAGGCCGGCAGGTCGTGGCCATCCCCCGGGCCCAGATAGCCCCAGCTCACCAGGCAGCAGCGCACCATTGCCAGCTCAGGATCAGCCCGCACCGCCTCCAGCGTCGGGCGACGATCCTCGATGAACCAGAGAGGACGCCCTTGGGCCTGGAGATGGCGCAGAACCTCGACCTTGCTGCCCTGCTCGTGGCCAAAGAGAATTTCGGGCCTGAGCCCCGCAGCCGCCAGGAGCCTGGCAGCGAAAACGGCACCCTTGGTGGTGAGCACACCCCAGGTCGCCCCGTCGTCTACCAAGCGCACCAGCCTCTCCCTGACCCCGGGATAAAATCGGTGAAGGGCCAACCAGCCCTCCTCATCGATACTGATGGCACGAGCACGCACCAGCTCCAGCTGCTGCTGCAGCTGGCCAGCGGGCCAACCCCAGCGCGCCAGGGCCGAGTCAAGGGCCGCTGGGTAATCACGCAACAGATGCTCCAGCTCGAGCTCATCCCGGCCCAACTCGGCTGCCATCAGGACCATCTCCCAGCCCTTGTGGATCAGGGGCCGCAACCGCTCAAAGGCAGCAGGGGGTGATTCTGGAAGCTGCAGCTGGGGGGCCAGGTGCAGAACCGCAGTCCGAGCTGCCCACCAGTATTCAGCCATGCCATCGACCAGCACGCCATCGAAGTCAAAGACGACCAGGGGTGCAGGGGTGGAGGATGCCAGCTGCATGGGGCCTGAAAACTGGGTCGCTAGGATTCGAACCTAGGAATGGCGGGACCAAAACCCGCTGCCTTACCACTTGGCGACGACCCAACGCAGCCGGCAGGGCCGACTCTTGCTAGTTACCCATAGCGGCCGGTCCTTCGTCAACCGCGACCCTGGCGACCCCCATGACTCATGCGGGGAACACCCGCAGCCGTTGCTCCTCACCTCGACCAAACACGGCCGTGCGCAGCCGGTAGCGACTGGCCAGCTCGGCCTGCAGCAGGCGCACCCTGGGGCTGCGGGGCAAGAGCTCGACAGGCTGCCCATGGGGCAGCACCACCCGTTCCACCGCCAGACGACATTCCTCCAGGCCGGCGTGGGCATCGTCACCTTCAGGAGAGGGGGCCACAGCGCCCCTCTCCGAATCGGCGCTCTGCTGGCGGCGCCGCTCGAGCAACCGCTCCATGGCACGCTGCAGCTGGGGTTGGGCTGCGGATTTCAATACCAGAATCGGCAGACCCAGGCTCTGGGCCTGGCGGCGCACATGGGGATCGCGGCCGAGCTCCTGGCGCAGGCTGAGCACCGCATCTGCCAACTCCACGCTGCCCACCACCTCCACAGGCAACTGGCGGGCCCTGCCTACCTGCTCCAGCTGACTTCGGCCGATGCCCACCCCATACAGCCGCAGCACTGGCAGCGCAGCGGGTCTTGGATCGGAACTGGCTGAATCCACGCCAGGCGGAGGGCCGGAAGGAGCCTTGGGCGGGGGGAGCGGTCGGGGCGCCAGGCCGGGGGACGGGGATGGGACCTCATGCAGCAGCAGCTGCCCGCCCGCCCCAAGCTCCCGGATCTCGGGGCGGGCACTCTGGCCCCGCAGCAATAGATCGACCGTGCGGGCCACGTCGCGATGCACGAGCCAGCGATGGCGGCTGTGCATCTCCACCGCCAAGGGGAAGGTGGGATCGGCCGCCCTCTCCAGCACTGTCTTCTGGGTGCGGCGCCGGCGTGCCTCCTCATCCCCCAGAGTCACTGATTGGATGCCGCCCACCAGGTCGGAGAGGGTGGGATTTTTGATCAGGTTGGTCAGTTCATTGCCGTGGGCAGTGGCCACAAGCATCACGCCCCGCTCAGCGATCGTGCGGGCCGCCCGGGCCTCCAATTCGGTGCCGATCTCATCAATCACAATCACTTCAGGCATGTGATTTTCAACCGCTTCGATCATCACCTGGTGCTGCAGCTCAGGCATTGCCACCTGCATGCGCCTGGCCCTGCCTATGGCTGGGTGGGGGATATCACCGTCTCCAGCGATCTCGTT
Organism: Synechococcus sp.; assembly: GCA_035284945.1. GTDB lineage: Bacteria > Cyanobacteriota > Cyanobacteriia > PCC-6307 > Cyanobiaceae > Cyanobium_A. Next base: position 5,627 of record JAYKGS010000104.1, on the reverse strand, counting down.
GCTGGTGTCAATCACCACGACCCGCTTGCCCAGTTCATCCGCCAGCACCCGGGCGATCTCGCGCAGTGCAGTGGTTTTGCCAACGCCAGGTCGACCCATCAACAGCAGGGAGTCGCCCCCATCGAGCAGATCGCGCACCATTGCCACCGTGCCGAACACGGAGCGGCCCACGCGGCAGGTGAGGCCGACTATCTCGCCGCTGCGGTTACGGATCGCACTGATCCGATGCAGGGTGCGCTCGATCCCTGCCCGATTATCCCCGCCGAAGGACCCAAGCCTGTCCACAACTGCTGCCAGCTCGCTCCGACCCAGGGGCTCCTCCCCCAAGCTGACCACCCGAGCCGGATAACGCGCCTCAGGCACCCGGCCCAGATCCAGCACCACTTCGATCAGCTGATCCCGCGCCGCCTCCGTTGCCAGACAGGTCTGCACCACCTGGGGCAGTAGCTCCAGCATGCGATCGAGGTCGTCGGTGACGTGCTGGGGCCTATTCACTGCCTCTGTTCTAACCAGGGATTGACCAGGGCCTGCGCCAGCCTCAGGGCCCGGGGCCAGAGCTCCCCATCAGCCAGCAGGGGCCTGCCCCGGAGCTGGGCTTCCAGCAGCAACGGCTGCAGCAGCCGACGGGCCACCCCCCCAAAAGCCACCCCGGCAATCTGGCGTCGCAATGGCCCCCTGGCGGCCAGTAGGGCATGGGTATGGGCGTTGGTACCCCCCGCCAGCTGCACCGGGCCGGGCGGAGCCAGGGGCAGCAGTGCCGCCGCCAGTGCGACGGCCGCGGCAGCGGTGCCGGCCCCCACATCGCCGCTCATCGGCCGTCCATCCAGCTGCCAGAGAGGGCTCATGCCCTCTCTGCGCAGCACGTCGAAGCGCTGCCAGAGCTCCGCAGCCAGCTGCCGCGCTGACTGGGCCGTACCCTCCAATCCAGCGCTCACCGCCACTCGCCGCAGGTGAACCCCGCTGGCAACCAACTGAACCACCCGATCGGCAAAGGCTTTGCCCCGACCTGGCTGGGTGTGGAGCTCCACCGCATCGGGCCGCAGCTGGGCCAGCAGGGGCGCCACCGCATCCCCTGCCAACACCTGCCCCCTCTCCTCGATCAGGTGCTCGGGACAAACCGATGTACATCGGCCGCAGCCATAGCAACGCTCACTCAGCACCCCAGGCTCCCCGGTGGCCTCCACCCCTATGGCCAGGGCAGGGCAGACCCGTTCGCAGGGTCGGGAACAGGTGATCGGGCAGCGACGGGGATCGAACCAGGCCTTGCGGAAATGGGGATCGGCCCCATCACTGAGGCTCAGCATCAGCCAGGGCAGCGCTGCTCCCTGGGCAACAGCCCAGGCAAAACCCCGACGGATGGCCGCCACGACTGCAGGGTCGGCAGCCGCATCGATGCAGTGAACGCCTGCCAGCGCGAAGATGCCGCTGAGATCCTCGATGGAGGCGAGATCCTGGTTGCTGGCGCCACAGATCAGCTTTACCCAGTGGCCCCGGGTCAGGGCAACTTCAGGCTCCAGGACCTCAGGCACCAAGCAGCTGTTCTAGGGGCTGCCAGCGCACCGATCGGGAGCCGCCCATCTCCACCACCAGCTTCAGCCGCGGCTCCCGCCGGCAAAGAGCCACCAGGGAGCCGAGCTCAGCGAGGGACAGCACCTGACCTTCCAGCAACCAGAGCAGAATCGGCTTACTGCCTTCCAGCAGGGCCCCCAGCTGGGGCATCACCCTCTGCACCTCACCCACCGCGGCCCCCCTCCCCACGCTCTGGTGACCCAGATGGGGCGGGCGTACACCATGAAGCTGCAACAGGAAGGCCTCCGGATCTCCCAACCCTCGAGCTGAGCTGAGCTGGGCTCCATAGCCCGCAGCCCGCAGCCGCCGTAGCAGACGGGTTTCTGCTCCACCCTCGAGGGGGGCAAACAGGGCCAGGGCCCCAGCTCGTTCAAGATCCCGCTTGAAACCGCGACCGGTGAGCAGCAGAGGCATCGCAGGGGTTTGCTGGGCTGTGAAGGCAGTCTGCCAGCTGGGGGGGAAGGTTGTGTTGTAGGGTTTAATGCTGTGCCACAGAATTGTGCCCGTCCGCTAGCCGGGCCTCCAGTTCACGGCACCCGGTCACCAATGGTGGTGTCCGGCTACGGCCAGTAAGGCCCCCAAGCCCTGACGGGCAGGCGGGGCCATCGGGAAACTGCCACAACGCACCGCGAATTTCTCCTTAAAGAGGTTCCGGTCCGGTTGCGGAAAGTCCCAGCCGCTCTGATCCGATCGAGATCAGTCTTGCTAGCTCCTGGAAATCGCATCAGGACATGGGCCGAAGTTCACTTCGGCTCAGCAAGTCAATTCATAGATCGTCTCAGCCTCACCGTGGTGTACCTGCCCCGCGCTTCGTACAACCGGTGGTCCAGCTGGCGTCGCTTCCTCTCCTATGTCTATCGGCATTCTCGGGAAGAAATTGGGCATGTCCCAATTCTTCGATGAAGGGGGTAAGTCCATCCCGGTCACTCTGATCGAGGCAGGCCCTTGCCGCATCACCCAACTGAAAAGCACCGGCAACGACGGCTACACCGCCGTACAGCTCGGTTTCGGCGACATTCGCGAGAAACTCGTGAACAGGCCGGCCAAGGGGCACTTGGTGAAGTCCGGCGGAGGGGTTCTGCGCCACCTCAGGGAATATCGAGTTGAAAGCGTCGAGGGTCTGGAGCTCGGTGGCTCCATCTCGGTCACTGCCTTTGAGCCAGGCCAGAAGGTGGATGTGAGCGGAGACACGATGGGAAGGGGGTTTTCAGGGCTTCAGAAGCGCCACGGCTTCAGCCGTGGCCCCATGACCCACGGCTCGAAAAACCATCGTGAGCCTGGTTCTGTCGGTGCCGGCACCACCCCTGGCCGGGTCTACCCCGGCAAGCGCATGGCCGGCCGCTACGGCGGGAGACAGGTCACCACCCGCGGCCTGGTCATTCTCAAAGTTGATGCCGAGCGCAACCTGCTGGTGGTGAAAGGTTCCGTGCCTGGCAAGCCCGGTGCTCTTTTGAACATTCGCCCGGCGAACCGGGTGGGTGCCAAAGCTGGGAACTGAGGAGAACACCGATGACTCAATGCATAATCCGAAACTGGCAGGGCAAGGAAGCCGGCAAGGCTGACCTTGACCTGAAAGTCGCCAAGCAATCCTCTGCCACCGATCTGGTCCATCGAGCCCTGGTGCGCCAGCTTGCCAATGCCCGCCAGGGCACGGCCAGCACCCTCACCCGGGCTGAGGTGGCCGGTGGTGGCCGCAAGCCCTACAAGCAAAAAGGCACCGGCAGGGCTCGTCAGGGATCGATCCGCACCCCGCTCCGCCCCGGCGGCGGCGTCGTGTTCGGGCCCAAGCCGCGCAGCTACACCCTGACGATGAACCGCAAGGAACGTCGCCTGGCTCTGCGCACCGCCTTGATGAGCCGTATCGACGACATCATCGTTGTGCAGGACTTCGGCGCCGGACTGGACACACCCAAGACCAGGGAGATCACCGACGCTCTTTCCCGCCTCGGCGTAGAGGTCGGCGCCAAGGTCCTGGTCATACTTGATGGGGCCTCGGAGGCGGTGCGACGTTCCGTCCGCAACCTCGAGAAGGTGAAGCTGATCGCCGCTGATCAACTCAACGTATTCGACCTGCTCCACGCCAACAAATTGGTTGTGAGCGAAGAGGCAATCGCAAAAATTCAGGAGGTTTACGGCGATGGCTGAGCGCTTTTCAAGCCGGCTTGCGGACGTGATTCGCCGGCCATTGATCACTGAGAAGGCCACCCGCGCCCTCGAACAGAGTCAATACACCTTTGAGGTGGATCATCGAGCTGCCAAGCCCGACATCAAGGCGGCCGTTGAACAGATGTTCGACGTCAAGGTCATCGGTATCAGCACCATGAATCCACCTCGCCGCTCCCGGCGGGTGGGTCGCTTCGCCGGCAAACGTGCTCAGGTGAAGAAAGCGGTGGTGCGCCTGGCCGAGGGCAACTCCATTCAGCTTTTCCCGGAGTCCTGAGGGTTCTGAAACGTAATGGCTATCCGCAACTACCGTCCCACCACCCCCGGCACCCGCACCCGCGTTGCCAGTGACTTCTCCGAAATCACCGGCAGCGGCCGCGAACGGGGTCTGGTGGTCTCCAAACACCGCCGCAAGGGCCGCAACAACCGTGGGGTCATCACCTGCCGCCACCGCGGTGGTGGCCACAAACGCCTCTACCGCATCGTCGACTTCCGTCGCGACAAGCTCGGCGTGACCGCCAAGGTTGCTGCCATCCACTACGACCCCCATCGCAACGCCCGTCTGGCCCTGCTGTACTACGCCGATGGGGAGAAGCGTTACATCCTCGCTCCCGCTGGGATTGAAATCGGTCAACAGGTGGTCTCAGGCCCCGAATCGCCGATTGAAACCGGCAATGCCCTGCCCCTGGCAGCCATTCCCCTCGGCTCGAGCGTCCACAATGTGGAGCTCTATGCCGGCCGGGGTGGTCAGATGGTGCGCACCGCCGGGGCCAGTGCCCAGGTGGTCGCCAAGGAGGGGGATTACGTCGCCCTCAAGCTGCCCTCCACCGAGGTGCGCCTGGTGCGCCGCGAGTGCTACGCCACCATCGGTGAGGTGGGCAATTCCGAGGTGCGCAACACCAGCCTCGGCAAAGCCGGCCGCAAGCGCTGGCTGGGCCGCCGCCCGGAAGTGCGCGGTTCGGTGATGAACCCCTGTGACCACCCCCATGGGGGCGGGGAGGGCCGTGCCCCGATCGGCCGCTCCGGGCCAGTCACCCCCTGGGGCAAACCGGCCCTGGGCCTGAAAACCCGAAAGCGGAACAAACCCAGCAATCGGTTTGTGCTTCGGAAACGCCGCCGGGTCTCCAAACGGAGTCGAGGCGGACGCGATTCCTGATGATTCACACCGCTTTGCTGTTCGCTTAATCCGCCATGGGACGTTCACTAAAAAAAGGGCCATTTGTTGCCGACAGCCTGCTTCGCAAGGTTGAAAAGCAAAATGTGGCTGATGACAAGACCGTGATCAAAACCTGGTCACGGGCTTCCACTATCCTGCCAATGATGATTGGCCATACGATTGCCGTCCACAACGGCAAATCCCATGTTCCGGTCTATGTGACGGAGCAGATGGTGGGTCACAAACTCGGGGAATTTGCCCCCACCCGCACCTTCCGGGGTCACATCAAAGACAAGAAAGGAGGCCGCTGAACCTATGGCAAACACCACCTCCAACCAAGCCCTTGCCCACGGTCGCTACATCCGCGGCTCCGCCAGCAAGGTGCGCCGGGTGCTCGACCAGATCCGTGGCCGCAGTTATCGCGAAGCCCTGATCATGCTCGAGTTCATGCCCTATCGCTCCACCGGCCCCATCACCAAGGTGCTGCGCTCGGCGGTTGCCAACGCCGAGCACAACCTGGGTCTGGACCCTGCCACCCTCATGATCGCCTCGGCCATCGCCGACATGGGGCCCTCCCTGAAGCGCTTCCGACCCCGCGCCCAGGGGCGTGCCTACGCGATCAAAAAACAAACCTGCCACATCAGCATTGCTGTGGCTCCTTCCACCTGACCCCCGAGGACACCGACTGATGGGACACAAGATCCATCCAACCGGCCTGCGCCTGGGGATCACCCAGGAT
>JAYKGS010000103.1:0-9873 GCA_035284945.1 Synechococcus sp. | reverse complement strand
GAGCGCCCCTTCTTCGCCGGTCTGGTGGAGTTCATCACCTCCGGCCCGGTGGTGGCGATGGTGTGGGAGGGCGACGGCGTGATCGCCAGCGCCCGCAAGCTCATCGGCGCCACCAAGCCTCTGGAGGCCGAGCCCGGCACGATCCGCGGCGACCTGGCGGTGAACATCGGCCGCAATGTGATCCACGGCTCCGACGCCCCCGAAACCGCCGAATTCGAGATCGGCCTGTGGTTCAGCTCCGCTGAGCTGAGCGACTGGAGCCCAGCCGATCAGGTGTGGCGAGTGGAGGGGTGAAAGCCCGGGTTCTTCGGGCCAGTGGGGATGAAGCTGCTTGGCCAGATGCAATGCGCAAGAGCAGCGCCATTCCCGCTGCTAGCCATGTCAATACCTGGAACATTTGATATCCAGGTAGCCCTAGAAACAGGGACACCGGAGCACATAGGCTAACTGTGATTAATATCGTCAGAATGGTATTGCCGAGGGTGGGACGCTCAAAAGTAATAAGCCAGCAGCATAGCAGCGCTGGATAGAGCATAATGTTGTCGTAGTAGCCATGGTAAAAAAGCGTTGCTCCCGCAATGGCGCTGATTCCGGCAAGTTCCATCGAAATGCTTGCTTGCATCAACCGAGCCCATAGCTTGCCGATGGATTTCGTTTGCCTGAGTGCTAAGTAGGTGCTTGCGGCAATGGCGCCAAGAATGACAATCAAAACAATTGCAAAAGAGCCCAGTCTGCCCTTGCTCAAAGCGTAAAATATTCCTGTTAGGCTTAAGGACCCATCAGTAAAATAATCCAATGCTTCCAGCCAGCTAACAAGGAAATGGACGGGCTGTGTGCCGGTATGCCATAGGGCAACAACGCTGAGCCCAGTTAAAATTCCACTGCCAAGCCAGAGCCCTTTTCTATATTGGGGCAGCAGCAGCGATAGGGCAAATGGGGCAGCTATCTGAGGTTTGATCATGGCTAATGCCCAGCACAGCCCGGCCGGAAGGGGCTTTTGGCGTTGAAGCAGCAGCCATTGCAGGGTGAGCAGCCCCACGCATGCGGCCGAAAACTGACCAAGGGTCAAGCAGAGATTGAGCCCCCTAATGGTGAGGGGTAAGAAGGCCCCAAACCAACTGGCGGCCTTGCCCCATGGCCGGAAGCAGTGCTTACCAACAAAAGCGATCGTGGCAATACCAGCAAGATTTGCCATGAGCATTAAAATTTTTCCCTGCATTAGGCCTCCCCAGGCAAACAGGCCGGCAAACATGGGTAGGGCCCATGGCAGGTAGACCGTTGTGCGGAAATAGGGAAGGGAGTTTTCCGCATCGCTGGCAAGCGATGCATGGGGATAGATCTGATCCCGAAAGAGCAACCACTCGTCATAGCGTTGCTTTATGTCCCAGCCAGTATCACCTCCGGACAGAAGATTGACGCTGCCTCGTCCAAGCGTGTGGATATTCCAAACACCCATAATCACGACTGCTACCCAAAGGAGCTGGCTGCCCCTATTCGGGTTATTTTTCAGCCAGGCTGGATATCTCAAGGGCCTGCTGAAAAAATCCATAATCACGACAGCTGCCAAGCTGAGGCTGGAGTAGATCAGATAGAGCAGTTGTAATGCCGCTCCGGGGGCCGCCAGCATGATTCCGCCCTGTCGCAGCAGCAGCCCTAGAAACGACCTGTTGAGAAACAGCACTACCGTCAATGCCCCGATGGCGATCAGCGCCGGCCAGGGGGTAAGCATGGGAAGGGTTGTGGCGGCAAGGGCGAGAGGCACAACCAGACTCAGGCCGGCACTGATTCGGGCCGAGGCCGAAATATTCAACGTTGATGGAATCTTTCCTCTGCTTAGTAACAGGTGGCTCCAGGGGATTGCCCGTTGAAAAATATCCGTGCTTACCATCGTGCCCAGGGTCCAACGCTTGTGGTGGGTGCCCTGAATGGTGGGATCCAGCAGGATTTTGCCGCCATCGTCGTGCAGACGCAGGCCAAATTCGATGTCTTCGATGCAGGGACGGTGGTAGGTAACGGCATCAAATCCTCCCAGCTCAAGGAAGCGAGTCCGGCGCACGGCACCGCAGCCGGCCCAGAAGGTGCAGGCAGGCCCAGGCTGGCTGGTGTGGGTGTGGTGGTGCAGGAGATTGCGGAAGCGGCTCACCACTCCAGGAGCCGCGGGCCGATCGTCGTAGCTGCCAAATAGGGCCTGCAGGCCAGGATCAGCGCCGAATTGCCGCCGCATCCGCGCGATGGCATCTGGATGGAGCTCCACATCCGCATCCACAAACAGCAGAATTTCGCCGCGGGCCTTCGAGGCTGCGAGGTTGCGGGCGGCGGCCGGTCCACAGCGCTGGCCCGTGTGGAGCACCGTGGCAGCGCTGGCCACGAGCCAGGCGGGCTGCTCAGAGGGTGGGCCATCAAATACCACCAGCAGCTCATCGCCCGGTGTCAGACCCGAGATGGCCGCCTGCAGGCAACAGGCAAAGGGTTGGCCCCAGGTGATGGTGGGCATCACCAGGCTGATGGCGGGGGCGGTTACTGCTGGATCCTGCTGGGCGGTCATGGGGGCCTGCTGGTCGAGCTGGTTGAGGTTGGGGCTTTGCCATGCTGGCGATTCCAGAGGGCGGCATAGGCCCCGCCTGCCGCTAGTAACTCATGGTGGTTGCCCCGCTCCACCACCTGGCCCGCATCGATCACCAGAATCAACTCGGCATCGCGGATTGAACTGAGACGATGGGCGACCGCCAGAACCGTGCGGCCGCTGCCGAAGGCCTGAATCGCCTGATGCACCTGGGCTTCGAGATGGCTGTCGAGGGCACTGGTGGCCTCGTCGAGGATCAGGATTTCGGGTTGGCGCAGGATTGCCCGGGCCAGGGAAAGGCGCTGACGCTGGCCGCCGCTGAGGCGGTGGCCGTGTTCACCGATCACGGTGGCGTAGCCAGAGGGCAATTGGTTGATGAATTCGGCGGCACAGGCAGCTTCTGCAGCTCTGCGGATGTCCGCTTGCGTTGCATGGGCTCCGATGCCGAAGGCGATGTTGGCCGCAACCGTGTCATGGATCAGCAGTACGTCCTGACTCACCACGCCAAGCTGGCGCTGCCAGCTTTCGAGGTTCAGGCTCTGTAGGTCAACTCCATCAACCAGGATCGCTCCACTGGTTGGAGCCATCAGACCCACCAGCAAATCAATGATGCTGGATTTACCAGCCCCCGATGCTCCTACCAGTGCTACAGAAGCATGTTTCCCCACACTAAAGCTCACATCGCTCAGGGCTGGCCGCTCCTGCCCGGAATAACGTAGGCCCACATTTCTAAATTCGATTTGACTATTAAGGCCTGGGAAAGCCCTGCCGCCTGATCGTCGAAAAACCTTATTGCTGGGATCCAGCAGTGCATCAAGAGCGGTGAGGCTGGCACCATTCTCGATTAATTTAGTGCTGCTTTGGCCCAGTTTGATCAGTCTTACGTTAAGCCGTTGCAGCGTTAGCACAAAGGTCGCCAGGCCCGGGATCATCAGCTCTGATCGTCCACCGGTGAGCTGCCAGCTGAGCAGCCCGAGCAGTACGGCAGCCAGCATCGGTAAAACCTCAGCAATTGGTTCAAAGAGGCTGCGGAGGCGACTCAGGCGTTTGAGGCTGCGCTCGAGGCCAGCCACGCTTCGCTCGATGGCTATCTCCGCATGGCGAATCGCCGCACTGCTATGCAGCAGGCGCAGGATCTGGATATCTGCCGTAATGGCAGAGGAGGTTTCCTGGCGTCGCCGTTCCGCTTCTTTTGAAGCTGCGCTGATCTTTGGGCGCAGCCATGCCTGGGTTGCGGCCATCGAAAAACCGAGTAGGCCGACCAGAAGTATCAGCAATGGTGATATTAGTGTTAGGATTATAAGATAAACTAGCGTTAACAGTCCGTTGCTGATCAGGGAGCTTTTCTCCTCGATTTCGATATCTATAGCCATTGGTGCCAGGCTGGCTTGATGGGCAAGGTTGCCTGTCTTAAATCCGCTTGCGCAGGCAAAACTCAGGCTGAGTATGTATTGGTGAATCATGGGGATTATTTTTGCTTGGCAGCTTGCTGAGATCCTGCCTGAGATGGTGCTGGTCATGTAACGGCAAAAGCTCGATATCACCTGCAGGCCTAGCAGCATGAATAAAAGAGCTATGAATGCTGTCTCCCGACTTAGCCCTGCAGTTGGCAGCAGAAGGACGGGCTGGGTGCTTGAGATCAGCCTGCCAAGGCTGAAAATAACTACCAATACGGAGGCTTCTGCGGTACCAAGAAGCAGGTTAAATAAAATACTTAATGCTAATAGACTTTTTTGTGCCCTAACTGTGTGTCTGATAATCTGAGTCGTTGGTGCCGCATGTTCCCCCAAGGGCGCCAAGAATCCAGGTAGCAGTTGAATAACGAGCTTCTGCCAGGATTGCAGCCAAGGCCAGGATGACTTGCGCAAGGCTGATTGGATCATTCAGATGGCTGGCTGGCGTTCTTCGGGGCTTGATCACCCTTTACTTCCTCAATGTATTCCGCATCCTGGTTGACAAGCCATGGATCATAATTATTCGCCGGATTAATAATATTTTGGGCGACCAGCAATGCTGTCATCATTGAGTGGTCTTGGTTGTTATATTTGTGCATGCCATTGCGGCCTACCTGGTGTAGCCCTGGGCAGTGCAGTGCAAGCGCTGATTTGATCGTTGCGAGATGGTGTTGGTAGTTATCATCGTATACGGGGTAGGCCTTGGCTTGTTTGACAACGCAGCCATCAATAACTTCTTCCGCTGCTGACAGGCCTAACTGGCTGAGTTCTCTGGTGGCCAGGGCAATGAGTTTTTGATCGGTTTGACTCCAGAGATCGTCACCCTGATTGCAAAAATATTCCATTCCATAGCAGACGTTGCCAGAGCCATCGAGGAGCTCCTGAGACCAATTTTTGAAATTTTGGATGCGACCCACTTTGTATTCCGGGTCGTGGATGTAGAGCCATTGATCTTCGAAGGGCACACTTTCCTTGAGAATCAGAGCGACAAGTATGAAATCGCGATAATTCAGGTTGCTTGCGGCGTCGAGGGCTTCTTGGGGCAGCGGTTGACTGATCGATTCAAGTATTTCGCGGATTGGTGCGGAGCTGATCACGTGGTCGTAGGGGCCAAAGGTGAGTGAGTCATGATTGGCCTTGAGCTCCCAGAGGCCAGTTTCTGGTTGGCAATTTAGTGAAGATACCTTTACGCCATTGACGAAACTACCTCCATTGGACACAACTTTTCTTTTTGCTTCTTCCCACATCATGCCGGGGCCAAGGCGTGGATAGCGAAAGGAAGTAATGAGCGTTTTGATTCGCTTCGTTCCTTTTTGTTTTTTCTTGATCCCTAGTAGCGCTTGAATGCTAGATGTGGCAGCTGTGATGAGTGAGAGACCTTTGATTCGTTGGTTTGCCCAGTCGGCTGATATATTTGTGCACGGGATTCCCCATACTTTTTCGGTATAGGTTTTAAAAAAGATTAAGTAAAGGCGCCAGCCAAAATGAAAAGTAACCCACTCCTCAAAGTTGTTTGGACACGTAAGCAGACCTGCTTTAGAGAGTAGTTTCATTTTGGCATAGGATGCCAAGCAGCGAGTCGATTGCCAAATCCCCAAGTTTGTCAATACTTCTGCTGCCTCCAGTGGATAGCTGTAGAATTTTTTTCTATAGACTAATCGCGACTTGCGAGGCCTGGTGATGATGTCGTCGGGCAGGATTTCCCTCCATATATCTTCGATCTGTTGAGTTTTTGAGAAAAATCGGTGCCCACCGATGTCAAAGCGATAGCCTTTGTATACTACTGTCCGTGAAATGCCGCCCACATAAGTAGGGTCAGCCTCGAGCACCTCAACGTGTATTCCAGCCTTGCTGAGGACATAGGCGGCGGTCAGGCCCGCTGGGCCTGCGCCGATGATTCCGATTCGTAGGCTTGAGGTATCAGATTTGCGTTGAGCCGTCATCGGACAAGCATGAATTCATTTTAGGAGCTGTAATCTCTTGTGTCTCAATTTTTATGCATCGTATTTGCTGTTGCCCTAAGACTTTAACTGTTGACGACGGGTGTGCAAGTGCGGTTGTGTGCTTTTTACGCCTGTTTGCTCGCCCTGCCAGTGGGTTGTCCAACAACGGAGTTAGAATTGTTGTATTTTGATCAGGGTTGGGCCATGGATCAATCTAGTCAACTCGGACCGGCTAGGCTCTCTGTCATTTTCGTCACTCCCAACCGCTATGAAATTGTTCAGCGCACTGTGAGGTGTCTGCAGCAGCAGACGATCAGGAGTCAGTTGGAAATCATCATTGTGGCTCCCAGCGAACAGGAGCTTTTCCTGGATCACGCGGATTTGGAGCTTTTCCACAGTTGCAAAGTTGTGGGGGTAGGCTTGGGACGTTCAGCCGGCGATACCAGGGTTGCCGGTTTGAAGCAGGCCACAGCCCCTATCGTTGCTTATATTGAAGATCATGCCTTTCCTGCTAATAACAAATGGGCTGAGGCCCTGCTGCTTACCCACCAGGAACTTTGGGGGGCTGTTGCGCCAACATTGAGGAATGGTAATCCCGAAAGCGTTGTCAGCTGGGCAAGTTTCTTGCTTTGTTTTGGAGCCTGGAGCCAGCCTCAGTCTGCAACCGCATTTACTGATCTGCCCTGGCGGAATGTTTCCTATCGTCGATCGGTTTTGCTCGAATATGGCGATGAATTAGCAGACCTTTTTGTTGCGGAATCTCGCTTGCATCGCGATCTTATAAGTCGGGGATACATGCTATTGCTGGATCCATGTACAGTGCTCTACCATCTCAATTTTACTTCTTTAGAGCTAATGCTTCAAGAGCAGTTTACCGTTGGTCGGGTTTTCGCTGGAGCCAGATCAAAGGAATGGTCCATGCTTAGGCGCATGCTATACGTTGGTGGTGGTGCGTTAATCCCTATCGCTAAGCTATCACGCCTTGCCCCTGGGTTGGCAGGCGATCTCAGGCGCCACAGGTTGCTGCCCCAAATTATTCCTTCATTGACGCTTGGTTTGCTTGCTAGCTGCCTTGGGGAGTGGACCGGCTATCTGCTTGGTCTGGGTGGATCGGTGAATTGGGAACTCAATAAAATTGAGGTCAGTCCGGATCGCCAGCTGCTCTCTGGAAGTACCTACGGCGGATGAATGGTGGATGAGCGCTCAGATCATGCTCTCGACTTTTAACGGCGAAGCCTTCCTAGAGGCCCAGCTTGATAGTCTGCTGGAGCAGGACTTTTCTGCTGTGGACATCATTATTCGAGATGATGGCTCTACGGATCGCACACCCCAAATTCTGCTTGGCTATTCCACTATCCATCGGAACATTCATGTTTCCCTTGGCAGAAATATTGGCTATGTGAAAAGCTTTTTCACCCTGTTGGCTCAGGCCTCTCCCGATGCAGATTTTTTTGCCTTCTGCGATCAAGATGATATTTGGATGTCTGATAAGGTTTCTTGCGCAGTCGAGTTTCTCCAAGAGCGACCATCCACTATCCCTCTCGCCGTGTGCGGCGGAGCCACCATTGTCAATTCCGAGCTTGGCGAGCTCGGCCAGCTGCCACCGCCGCGTAAGCCCCTTTCCTTCCTCAATGCACTTGTCGAATGCCCCTTGCTTGGCTGCACCCTTGTGATAAATAGGGCAACTCGTGAGTTGTTGCTTCGAGCAGTTCCAGAGCGGGCCTACAGCCATGATTGGTGGGTTTATTTATTAGTTTCTGCTTTTGGCGAGATTCTTTATGACCCGCGCCCTCGCCTTCTCTATCGACAGCATCCAGCCAATTATTTTGGATCCTGCCCCCAGCTTTCGCTAAGGCGGCCCTTCCAGTGCTCGACACTTTTGTTGCGCCAGTGGCAGCAAAGTTTGCTTCGCTTTCTCAGGCAAGGAAGCCAGCAGATGGTGATGCAGCAGGCAAGGGAGTTTCACCACATTTATCGGTGCTTACTTCCTTCAAACTGCCTGCGTGAGCTGGAGCATTTTCTTGGCAGCCAGGATTCCTTATTGAGTAGGATTGACTATGCATGGCGCGGTAGTGCCCATCGGCATTCAGCGTTCAGCACCTTGATTATGAAGCTGCTGGTAGCTGCTAAGCGCTTGTGAGCGATCTACGTTGATTGGCTATGGCCCAGACTCTTTTCTTTACGGTTGTGGTGCCGGCTTACAATCGTCCCGAAGCTTTGCGTAGTTGCCTGCAGGCCTTAGTAGGCCAGGATTTCGATCGAGCTAGCTTTGAGGTTATCGTTGTAGATGATGGCAGCCTCATTCCTTTGCAGTCTGTCCTCGATGCGTTCGATTACCTCCCGTCTATTAAGTTCATCCGCCAGCCCAATTCCGGCCCTGCGATTGCCCGCAATGTGGGGGCTGCCCATGCTCGGGGCCGTTTTGTTGCCTTCACGGATGATGATTGCCGGCCGTCGCCATCCTGGCTTAGCTGCTTGGCGATGAGGATCAGCAGCTTGCCCCATTCGCTCGTTGGGGGCTATACCGTAAATGCCCTTCCTGGCAACTTATTTTCTACGGCGAGTCAGATGTTGATTGATTCAATGTATCGCTTTTATAATGCAAATCCGGATTCTGCCAGGTTCGTTGCCTCCAATAATATTTGCCTTTCTGTAGCACAATTCCAATCCCTGGGGGGCTTCGATCGGCGTTTCAGGCTGGCGGCGGCTGAGGATCGGGACTTTTGCTACCGTTGGCTTGAGGATCAACGTCAAATTGTTTTTGCGCCTGAGGCGCAAGTTTTCCACGCCCACCACCTGAGCCTGGGCTCCTTCTTTGCCCAGCATTATCATTACGGTAGGGGCGCTTTCTTTTTTCGGGCGGATCGGGCCAGGCGTTCCAGGTCTGCACTCCAGTTGGAACCCCTTGGTTTTTACTTTGGCCTGCTGATCGATCCCCTTAGACAGCCATCTTCCCAGTTTTTTGTGCTTACAGCTTTGCTCGTTGCTCTGGCCCAGGTTGCAAACGCTGTTGGCTTTTTCAGAGAGGCACTATACGGCTCTTTACCCCGCGCCAATTAACCATTAGCTGAATGCTTCAGCTGCCGAATCGATCCCAGGGGCTGATCTTCTGCCTGCCTGAGGCTTGGTTTTTGCTAGTGTCGCAGATCACGCCTGTTTGGGTGCCCTTAAAATATAAATATATCCAGGGTTTAGAGAGGGCACATCGCCCAGCTGGGGGTGGATCTTGACGGGATGCTCTGTCGCCTGCTGATCGGTGCGATACAAGTGCCGCTCTATGGCTCGTTGGGGAGATACCGCCCCAGCTCGGCGGTGATCGCCGCCAGGCGTTGCGGGTGCGCCTGATTGCCTGCTCCTGACCCCCGATCTGATCCGCCACAGCCCGAAGGAACCACTCAGCCGCCGGCCCAGGCGGGAGTGGCGGATTACTACGACGTGATCGTCAGGGGTCCGTGCAGCCTGTACGGAAGCTGGACGGGGCTGATGCCCCAGTCGCTGGTGTTCAGCAGCCAGGCTCTTCAGATGGAACGGAATGGCGCTGCGGATCTCGGCCAACGCTCCCTCTCGGCTCGCAGAGCAGGCTCCCGTTCTGCAGCAAGCGCTTGATCACCACTCCAACCTTCACGATCCAGGTTTGCCATCCCGATGGCTTCAGCCGCCCACACAGAGAGATCTACTTCATCAGGGCATGGGGGATGTTTGGACTGCGGGGATCGGGCTCCAGTCGCTGGCGGCTGGGGTTGATCGTGAGGTCCATGTCTTCCATGGGCACGGCACCGAGCAGCACGGTGTCACCCAGCACCAGGGCCCCAACGAAGCAGATCCGATCCTGGAAGGCCACTTTTACGGGCCCCACATAGGGGACTTTCATTGAGCGGCCATCGGCAACGGTGACTTCACGCTCTGATTCCTG
>JAYKGS010000102.1:0-3818 GCA_035284945.1 Synechococcus sp. | reverse complement strand
GGGAACAGGCCCATCGTGAAGCCCAGCACCTGCAGTTCGCCGTCGGGATCGGTGGCGTAGCCGCCGATCACATGGTGCACGTCGTGGATGGCCACATAGGCATAGGGCAGGCCCTTGCGGCTTCCCGGGAAGGGAAAGCCGTTGTGCTGGTAGTAGGCGTGCAGGCCCGCTCCCAGGCTGCCGGCCGGCGAGGCGGCCAGGGCGGCGTAGCGGCTCTGGTGCTGCCGATCGATGCCCAGCCCCAGCATCGGCAGGATGAAGCGCGCATAGCCCCGCACCACGCCGTCGTTGTTTAGCGCCGCAAAGGTGCGGCGATACATGTCGCCAAAGGCCCTGAGCACGTGCCCGCGGCACACCTCCTCCAGATCGGCCACCACCCCAGGCTCCACCTGCAGCTCAGCGGCGATGCGCTCCAGCAGCTGCACCTTGTCCTGATCGAGCCGCGGCTCCAGGAAGGCCAGCAGCGTGAGCAGTTGCATCACCTCCTGGCGCTGGCGGTGGCTGAGCACCAGCCCAGACAGGCCCACCGGCAGGGTGGCGGCGGGCCTGTCTGGCCAGGGTTGGCCCAACAGGGCTGGAAACAGGGTGGCCAGCAGCTCCCGCTCCCGGGGCGTGGCCCGTTCCTGCCCCTCTGCGGTGATCAGGGCTTCACAGGTTTGGGCCACGGCCGCTACCGCAGCTTCCGGGAGGGTTTCTAGATCGTGGAAGGCCATGGTGGAGCTGCCCAGCGACGGGCTCCCAGCTTGCCGAGCCAGGCTTCAGCCTGCAGCCCGCCGCCAGCT
Source organism: Synechococcus sp. (assembly GCA_035284945.1). Lineage (GTDB taxonomy): Bacteria > Cyanobacteriota > Cyanobacteriia > PCC-6307 > Cyanobiaceae > Cyanobium_A. The sequence continues at coordinate 3,036 of JAYKGS010000102.1, read as the reverse complement.
GAGCCCTGCCCCAGACTGGCTCCAGCGCAGGGCATCTCCCAGGGGACGCCCCAACAGCAGCTCGGCTGTGCTGCGCCGCTCGCCCAGCACCCGCCGGGGCGTGATCGTGGCCGCGGCGATCGCCTGCTCGGCTGGTACGCCCCAGCTGGCCAGGCGCCGCACCCCTTCCAGCAGGGGCAGGGTCACGCCGGCCAGGGTGCCATCCTCCAGGCGGCAGCTGCCGTCGGCCACGATCAGCAGGCGCTCATCCCAGCGGTGCTGGCCCTCGCCCAGGCCATAGGGGGCCAGGGCATCGCTCACCAGCACCAGCTGGTCTGGGGCGAGCCGCTGCAGCAGCACCGCCATGGTGGGCTCCACGTGCACCCCATCGGCAATCAGCCCCAGGGCGACGTCACCGCGCAGGGCCGCTGCCGCCACCGGCCCGGGAGCGCGGCGGTGCATGTCGGGCATGGCGTTGAAGGCGTGGGTGAGCATGGTCACGCCGGCCGCAAAGGCGGCGCGGGCCTGGGCTTCTGTGGCGGCGCTATGGCCCAGGCTCACGGCGATGCCTCGCTGCCGCAGGGCGGCGATCACCGCTTCGGCCCCTTCCAGTTCGGGGGCGAGGGTCACCAGATCGATGCCGTCTTCAAGGCCTTCGATCCGCTCGTTCAGGGCCGCCAGGCTGGGGGCGGCGAGGTGCTGGGGGGGATGGGCGCCGCGGCGACTGGGCTCCAGGAAGGGGCCCTCCAGGTGGGCTCCCAGCAGTTGGCAACGGCCGGGCTGGTGGCTTGCCCGCGCCTGCTCCAGTACCGCCAGGGCCTGGCGCAGCGGCGCCACGCCGCAGGTCACCAGGGTGGGACAGATGGCTTCGACGCCGTCGCTCCAGAGCAGCTCCAGCAGCTCCGCCAGCCTGGGCAGGTCGGTTTCGGTGAGTTCAGGAAAGGCCAGGCCCAGGCCGCCGTTGATCTGCAGATCCACCCCAGCCGGGCTGAGCCAGTCGCCGCCCCAGTCGTCGCCGGCGGCGCTGCTGCCGGCAGCGATCGGTTCCACCGCTGTGATCACGCCGGCTGGATCCAGCGCCAGCCGCCAGCGCTGCCCAGCCCGGTGGCGGCAGGGGCCAGCCTTCGGCAGGCGCACGTTGCTGATCCAGCCCATGGTCAGGAGTGGCGCCGGAGCCGCCAGAGGGGACAATGCCATTCTCTGTCTGCGGCGGTGTGGTTGCGTTCTCCTCCTTCGATGCACCGCAGACTGCAGCCGCCCCACGGGTAGCGGTGGTGATGGGCAGCGACTCCGACCTGCCCACCATGCAGCCGGCGGTGCAGGTGCTGGAGCAGTTTGGGGTGGAGCTGGCGGTGCGGGTGCTCTCGGCCCATCGAACCCCCATGGAGATGGTCGACTTTGCCCGGATGGCCCGGGAGCGGGGCTTCAAGGTGATCGTCGCCGGTGCCGGTGGGGCGGCCCACCTGCCGGGGATGCTTGCCTCCTTGACCACCCTGCCGGTGATCGGCGTGCCGGTGCGCAGCCGGGCCCTTTCGGGGGTGGATTCGCTCCACTCGATCGTGCAGATGCCCGCCGGCATTCCCGTGGCCACGGTGGCGATCGGCAACGGCCTCAACGCCGGCCTGCTGGCGGCCCAGATCCTGGCCATCACCGATCCGCGCCTGGCCCAGGCCATCTCTGATTACCGCGATGGGCTCCATGGCCAGGTGCGCGCCAAGGACGCCCTTCTGCAGGAGCTGGGCAGCGCTGCCTACCTTGAGCAAATGGGCTGAGGAGGCGGGGCCATGCTTGAACGCCTGGTGCTGCCCCCCTGGCTCAAGGCCGGCCTCGCCCTGCCCCTGCTGGGGCTCAACCTCTGGGTGCTGCGCCAGCTGTTGCTGCCCCTGGCGCCCTTTCCGGCCCTGTTTGTGGCGGCGGCCCTGATCGCCTTTCTGTTCGACCTGCCCAGTCGCTGGCTGATGGGCCGCGGCCTGCCGCGGCTGCTGGCCTATGGGCTGGTGGTTGGGGTCAGCCTGGGCCTGATGGTCCTGGCGGCGGTTTGGCTGGTGCCGCGGCTGATAGAGCAGCTGGGCGAGCTGATCACGGCCCTGCCCGGCTGGCTGGCCCAGGGGGAAACCCTGCTGCAGCAGCTGCAGATGTGGGCGGCCTCGCGGGGCCTGCCCAGCGATTTCGGCGATCTCAGCAGCGAACTGCTCACCAGCACCAGCCAGTTGGCTCGCCAGGTGAGCCAGCAGCTGCTGGGTCTGCTGGGCGCCACCTTGGGTATCACGGTCAACACCGTGATCGTGCTGGTGCTGGCGGTTTTCCTGCTGCTGGGTGGCGAGGGCATCAGTGCCGGCCTGGCCCGATGGCTGCCGCCGCGGGTGCGGGAGTTGGTGATGACTACCTTGAATCGCACCTTCAGCGGCTATTTCGCCGGCCAGGTGCTGCTGGCCCTGATCCTCAGCGCCGCCCAGATCCTGGTCTTCACCCTGCTCGGTATTCCCTATGGCGTGCTGTTTGCTGTGGCGATCGGCTTCACCACCCTGATCCCCTATGCCAGCGCCGTCACGATCGTTACGGTGAGTCTGTTGCTGGCCCTGGACGACCCCCGCACTGCCCTGGAGGTGCTGGCGGCCGCCATCGCAGTCGGGCAGGTGGTGGACCAGGTGATCCAGCCCCGCCTCATGGGCCGGATAGTGGGCCTTGAGCCTGCCTGGCTGCTGATCAGCCTGCCGGTGGGGGCCAGGCTGGGCAGCCTGCTGGGCCTCGGGGATCTGCTGGGCCTGCTCCTGGCGGTGCCGGTGGCCAGTTGCGCCAAAACCTTCCTGGATGCCTGGGGTGAGCAGTTACGGGCCGGCGAGGCCGCCCTCAGTTCCCCCGGGGAATGATGCCGTTGACGTCCAGGTGGGCCAGCACCTGGGCCACGCAGCTATCGAGGCTCTGGCTGCCGGTGTCCACCCGCAGTTCCGGGTTCTCCGGGGCCTCGTAGGGGCTGGAGATGCCGGTGAACTCCTTGATCTCGCCGGCGCGGGCCTTGGCGTAGAGGCCCTTGGTGTCGCGCTGCTCGCACACCGC
>JAYKGS010000101.1:0-3722 GCA_035284945.1 Synechococcus sp. | reverse complement strand
CGAAGCTTGATCGGATTGCCCGTGACGCGGAGCTGCTGCTACGCCTAACGCGTGAGGCCACTGCCAATGGTCTTGGCGGATTCCTGTTCTGTGATCTGCCGGACGTGGATGCCACCACTGCCGCTGGGCGAATGGTTTTGACGGTTATGGCCAGCGTTGCCGAATTCGAGGCCCGCCGGATCAGCGAGCGCACAAAAGAGGCACTGGCCGCGGCCAAGCAACGCGGAGTGAAGCTGGGTGGAGTGCGACCCGGCACGATCAAAACCAACGCGGCAGCCAAGGCCAGGGCTATTGGCGAGGCCGAGCAACTCCGCCCCATTCTTGAGGCGATGGTGGCCAAAGGCTCGACCCTGCGGGAGATGGCCTCAGCCCTTGCTGGAGCGGGCCGCACCACGCGTAGTGGACAAACTCTTAGCGCCACCCAGGTGAAGCGACTGTTGGATCGACTGGGGCTGTGCTGAGGCTCTGGTGCGGTAACGCGGATGCCAGCACAAGCTTCCGCGCTTTACCCATCTCCAAAAATGCAGAAGTAAATGATGCGGCTTTTCTCTGCAAGACAGTTCCACCCGCGAAGGGATCGCGATTCCAGAAGGATTTGCTTTAATAGCTAAATCCACAAAACCTTCCTCGAGAATTGCTCTCTATTCTCCTTGTAACTGGGCATCTTATTGCCAGTGGCACTAGGCCATTGCCAATAGACAGGCGTATTGGTCGTCATGAATGGCGACAAATCGCTAACACCACCCTGCCTGTCACGACCGATCGCATCTGGGTGAAGGTGCGCCGCGCCATCAGCATCGGAGAACTGGCCGACAAACTCGCCCAAGACGAAACCAAGCTCGCCATGCTCAATGACGTTGATGAAGATCACTCATTTAGTAGTGGCGACTGGTTAGTAATTCCCAGCCAAAGCATTAGAAAGGCTAAACAACTTGCCGCACTGGATAGCAGCGAAATGCGCCGCACTCCCCCGCTGGAAGCAGCTAACGAACCTCAAAAGCCAGCTCGCATTCGCCTAGGTGACAGCCTCGCCAAGATCGCCTCCCGCTACAACCTCAGCATTAGCGAGTTGCTGCGCCTCAATCCAGGCCTGCAGGCCGCGAACCTCGTTCCCGGCACTCAGATCCGAGTGGCAACCTCGACCCCCGGCCGCAGCCGGATGATTCTCGGCCTCAAGCCCACCACATCCGGCGACTTGAGCTGGCCTGAACTAGGCGATCACCAAGCAAGTAGTGGAATCAGCTCAATCGGGCTTGTCGGGCCCTTCAAGAGAACCCCAGAGGCATTTGCACGTTTCTTAAATAGCAAGCCAAAGACTTGGGAAGACCCTTCATTGCGCACCTACTTCTATGATTTATATAACTGCCACTCCTACGTGAGTGATGGCTCAAATGCTATGCCACAAAGCTACAGATGCACGGGTGGCTATGTGAACTACTCAGATAATCTAGGCTCGCGAAGATGCAGGCTTGACTACGTATCATGGACATGGAAAGAGGGACAGTCATTCAAGTCGTCTACCTGCAAATAGATCAGACTACTTGACAGTATCCCACGAAGGAAAGCGTCCGCGAGAACTAGCTCTACAACAGAATACCAAGCCCCTTACGGGGCATGCGTTAACACCAAAACAAGAGACGCGCACGCCTCTGGAACCCAGGAATCTATATACAAGCAACAACCCTGGAAGACAAAGCAAGCTCGTGCGGCATTAACACCTCAAAAAGCAGTAATGACTTCGGACGCGCCAATTACAAAGCCACTTGGAATCGCATTCATGTCAATCGGCACAGCATATCCATCAGACAAGCTGCCAACAAACTCAAATCCTGCAATCCTCATTACTTGCAAAGATTCATTTGTGATAAGGACTTCGGCCCCGGATCGCAGAAGTGTGTATTGGCCATCAGGAAGTCTTAGCAAGTCACTTCCCGCACCTCCATCAAAGAGGCCTGAGCCATAACCAAAGCCAGCAAGAGTGTCATCTCCTGAGCCAAAATCCACGGTTCCCGAATTCTGAATTTGCCCGATCTCACCAACCTCGATAAGATCATTGCCATCCTCCATTTTGATCTCGCCTCTAGAGTCGACTCGCAAGCCATATTCTGATTCGATGATATCGTCACCCTCCCCCATCTCAATCTCAGAATAAGTTCCCACTAGAATCCCAACATCAGCCCACCATTCCCCACCTACGGAAATGATGTCATTGCCGTCATGGGCGACGATGCGACTATTGAGGAGATGCAGCCCCCCTCCTTGGTACGAGCCTGAATATCCAGTTATTGAATCATTGCCAGAACCTGTGCTTAAGTAAGTGTTCTTAAGAAGAATAACGGGCACTTCAACCGCCTCACTGTCGTAAGGAGCGTCACTAAAAAAACTACCCGTTATAAGGTCATCTCCATCACTAGTCATTAGAAATGCCGTTTCCAAATAGATTCCCGGCCCGGAAGATGATGAGCCCTTGAGGATGTCGTTGCCTCCCTTTGTTGAAACAACGCCCTTTTGGCTATACCTATTTTTCCTGTCTCCGATAAGACTAATCCCGTTTGTCTCATTGACAACAATATCCGCAAACTTTGTCCAAACACCCTTGGTGCCATTGTCTCCGACCCAACCCTTTTTATCCAAGTTTGTGCCGGGCCCCTGCCTGCGACGACTGGTTTTTGCCATAAGATCACTTTTTTCTGAAACTAGCTCAACCTGGCTGTCGTGACACTAAATTCAATATATCTTTAGGTACCCCGTCAACCAGAAATGTTGACAGCTTTCCGTTCCGACCAGTTCTTCTGTCCAAGGGCTTAATAGAGCAAAGAAATTCGTCGCTACAGCGAGGCCTTCAAAAGGAATCCAAGGAGGCGGACTCATCCGCCTCACCAGCAGAGGGTGATCCAAATATCAGTAGTGCTGAGCAGTCATGTGGATACCCAATAGAATTTTAGGAAGTCCTAGCGGTTACAGAATTTGCTCTTTGAAGTAATCATGCTCTTCTTCCTTCACAGTCTCATCTAAACAGCTAGCGCCAATGTCCTGATTTTTATATGTCCCCTCTGGTGCCTCCTTAACCTCCGGAACCTCCCCAGCAATCTTCAAGCTCTCCTCATCCTTGATGCTAACGGCGTAAAAGACGACGCCACGACCACCCGTACCTTGATACGAAAAGTCCTTCTTCTTAGCAAGTCCAAACTTCACAAGCTGATCAAGAGAAGCGCGTGCTTTCCTCTCTTCGTCGCCACCATCAAAATTCATAACCAGTGTGAGACCTTTGGCCGTAATGCCTTCTTTATTGGAGAGGGCTAATTGCTCATAAGACTCCCGTTGCCGTGAGTTCAGCTTTTCCAAAGTCTTTTTATGAAGACGCTCTTTCCGAAGAGTGTCTGATGACTTGGCAGACCATTTTCCTTTCTTATCCATGGTGAGATAGAGCTCGACGCTTTGAGTTGCGCGGCTCTCAGTTGTGAGAATTAACTGCTTACTATCGCCATCATTTTCCCCTTCATCATCATGACGGAGATAGAGAATCTGGGAACACAGTGCCGGCAATGCCGAGGTGCCTCGCGACGCCACTACGCCCTTGGCACTTTCTGTTTTTGAAGTGTGGTGAATCACAATGATCGTTGCTCCATAAGGAGCCACTTTCTCCTGAAGAACAGCAAGAGGCTGGACAAATTCAGGATCGTTCTCGCTCACTCCATTGCTTGGCATGCAAGTAGCAAGGG
>JAYKGS010000100.1:0-3153 GCA_035284945.1 Synechococcus sp. | reverse complement strand
CGACGAGTACTACAACCCGGAAACGGCCGATCGCGGCATCACCGAGGTGATCGTGACTAAGCACCGCAACGGCCCGGTGGGCACGGTGAAGCTGCTGTTTGAGCCCCAATTCACCCGGTTTCGGAATCTTGCCGCCTGAGCACCCCACTCTCCAGGTGGTGACGGTCCAAACCGGCCAGCGCTACCCAGATCTCTGGGTAAGTCGATTGGCGGCGATGGTGGGCCGCAACCTCAGCGAGGCCCATCGCTTCATCGTGTACACCGACCGGCCCGAACCGGCACGCTTCGACGGGCCGAGCACCCGGCACCAGCGGCTGGAGGTACGGGATCTGCAGGGAGGCGGCCTGAAGGGCTTTTTCGGCAAGCTGAGACTGTTCGACCAGGGCCTCACCGGCGGGGATCCCTTTCTGTATCTCGACAACACCCTGGTGATCCGCTCCAACCTGGCCCCCTGGCGGAGCTGGGTCGAACCAGTCACTCCAGTGTGATCGGCGTGCGGGACTGGAACTACCCAATTCTCAACTCATCGGTGCTCTGGTGCCGTCCCGATGCCCACACCCAGGCAGTTTGGCAGTGCTGGCAGCAGGGCCGTTACGCGGCCGCAGCCTTCCCGGGCGACCAGAACTTCATCTTTCAGGTATTCAGCGACCATGCTCCCGGCGCCCTCACCTACTGGCCCCCAGGCTGGGTGAGCTCCTACAAAGCTCTGCGCAAATTGGCCCGGCGCAATCCCGAGGCGGCGCGGGGCCAGCTGGAGACCAGCTCCATCCTCAAATTCCACGGCCGGCCCAAGCCCAATGAGGTGCTGCATCCCTGGCGCCATCCCCGCCGCACGATCCTGCGCCATCCACTCCAGCCCCGGCTCTGGGGCTACCTGGGCGAGGAGCTGCGCAGGCACTGGTGCTAACAGCTTTGAAGGTGCAAACCCGAAATTTCACACAGCCCAAGGCGCGCCAATGGGCCTATTTCATCATATTTTCGTCAAGACTTGCCAACTCATTAGGCGCTGGATAAGCCAAGAACCAAAGGAAGGCGATGGTGAAGAAAAAAGAGATCACAGAGATATTGTGATGATAGAGGGGTTGGGGGAAGGCGGAAATCATCATCGCCACAACCACGGACAACCCGGCACCCGAAATGATGCGGGCCACACCAGATCGGAACCTACTGTAAAATAAACAAAGAATGCCAATAGAAAATGTAAACCAACCGGCAAGACCAACCAAGCCAGAGGTCAACAAAATATCCAGATACTGGTTGTGCATGCCCGTCCAGCCCTGAAATTGATCAGTACATAGGTTCGCACTGCAGTAGGCAGCGATTACTTGATGACCATTCCCAGGCCCTATGCCAAGAAGGGGGTGCTGGAAAAAACTTTGGAGTGCGATTTGCATCGCTATAAGCCGCTGCCCCTGGGACGTTCCCATGCCTTTTCCAGCAAAAAAGGCTGTTGTTTCGCTAGTAATTTGACCATATTTGAAAACCGCAAGCGGCAACAAAATAGCAGCTGAAGCCAAAAATAGTATAAATATAATCTTGGTATGCACTGGGTTTTTTGATGAACGACCCAGCAAGACAAGCTGTACCAAAGCGCCAAATACTAAGCCCAACAGCGCCCCTGCCGAACCAGAAGTATACACAGCGATGACTGCACCCAAGCAACCAACACCACAATAAATTTTTTGAAGCCGACTGCCATTCCTAAACATACCTGCCAAAGCAAGCAAGGCAAGGATCGCAGCGATCTGGCCAAAGGCAATTGGATTGGTGATTGGCAAGCCAACTCGCTCTGAAGGACCTAAAATAAGCGAGTGGGCCGAGAATATGGCAGCAAACAACCCACCTGTGCTCACGCCACGAAACAGTAAATCCTCAAATACCCTGGGCTCAGCATAACTACGAAGCCCAATAATCAAGGGAATATATAATAACGCCCGAATCGGATAATCAAAATAATCCAGCGAGCCGCCATTTACCAGTAGAGACGGCACCATCAGCAATGGGAAGATCGCCAGTAGCCCGGTGAAGACATGATCCAAGGGCAATAATCGCCAAGGCCACCGGCCCAGCACCGCCACTAGGCTCAGGCATACCAATACCCCCGCAAATAAGCCGTACGAGTTTTTAACCAGTAGGATGGAAGAGTAAAAAGCAAATACTGACCACTCAAGCAAGGCAAACCTGATAATTATTGGATGCAGTTTTGCCAAAAAGCCGCCCATAAATACAATCTATACCACGCACCCAATACTAGCCTAGCGAAGCAGGATCGCCAAGCCTGTTGGCTATTTGCCAGTGACCGTAGACCATTAATAATGATGCTCTAGAACCCAACCCAGCGCTGGCAACTCGATAGTCTTGGATACATGACAAGCTCCGCCACCCACTTCACCGAACACTTCACAGAACACTTCGACGTGATCGTGGTGGGTGGCGGCCATGCCGGCTGCGAGGCGGCCCTCACCACCGCGCGTCTAGGGCTCAGCACCGCCCTGTTCACCCTCAACCTGGATCGAATCGCCTGGCAGCCCTGCAACCCGGCGGTGGGCGGGCCTGCCAAGAGCCAGCTGGTACATGAGGTCGATGCCCTCGGCGGTGTGATCGGCCGGCTGGCCGATGCCACGGCCCTGCAGAAGCGGGTGCTCAACGCCAGCCGCGGCCCGGCCGTCTGGGCCCTACGGGCCCAGACGGATAAACGCCAGTACGCCCGCCAGATGCTGCAGCTGCTGCAGCACACGCCAAATCTGGCCCTACGCGAGGCGATGGTGACCGGCCTGGAGCTGGAGGGCACGCCAGGGGAAGACGCCCGCATCAGCGGCATCCGTACCTACTTCGGCAGCACCTACGCCGCGCCGGCCGTGATCCTCACCGCCGGCACCTTCCTAGGCGGCCAGATCTGGGTGGGCAGCCAATCGATGAGCGCCGGCCGCGCCGGGGAACAGGCAGCCGTTGGGCTCAGCGAAGCCCTCGAGGCTCTGGGCTTCCAGATGGGCCGGCTCAAGACCGGCACCCCAGCTCGGGTGGATCGGCGCAGCATCGCCTTAGACCAACTCGAAGAGCAACCCAGCGACGCAGCCGATCGCTTCTTTTCCTTTGATCCAACGGCCTGGGTGAGTGGCGAGCAGATGAGCTGCCACATCACCCGCACCACCG
>JAYKGS010000099.1:0-15810 GCA_035284945.1 Synechococcus sp. | reverse complement strand
GTTATTCCGATTTCTCGCTGCTCTCGCTCAGCTGCTCCGACTACCTGGCCCTGCCGGCGGTGGGGGTGGAGCTGCGTAACCGCCTGGCCGACCAGAACGTGAGCCTCACCCTGCCCAGCCAGCGGGTGGACCGCTTCGACGCCAACATCGCCCACATCATTGGTGGCACCCGCAAGGGCGGGCTCACCTTTGCGCCGGAGGCCGGCACGCAGCGCCTGCGCGACATCGTCAACAAGGGGCTCACCGACGCCGAGCTGCTCTCCGGCATCCGCACCGCCATGGAGAGCGGCTACCGCAAGGTGAAGCTCTACTTCATGATCGGCCTGCCGGGGGAAACCGACGCCGACGTGCTCGGCATCGCCGACACCTGTGCGCGCCTGCAGCAGCAGTGCCGGGATCTGGGGCGGCTGGAGCTCAACCTCACCATTTCCAACTTCACGCCCAAGCCCCACACCCCTTTCCAGTGGCACAGCGTGAGCACCGGCGAATTCCAGCGCCGCCAGCAGTTGCTCAAAGGCGCCCTGCGCCAGCTGCGCGGCCTCAAGACCAATGTCACCGATGTGCGCCTCTCCGCGATCGAAGATTTCATCGGCCGCGGCGACCGCCGCCTGGCGCCGGTGATCGAGGCCGCCTGCCGGGCCGGGGCGGGGCTGGATGCCTGGTTTGAGTCGGCCGAGCGCAGCCACGCGGCCTGGACCGGGGCGATCGAGGCGGCCGGGCTGGGCGGCCGCTACCGCCAGCTGGAGCTGGGGGCCTGGAGTGCCGCCGAAGCCATGGACGCGGCGGACCTGGAGGCCTTCTGCCGCCAACCCCTGCCCTGGGACCACATCGATTCGGGCCTCGACAAGCGCTGGCTGGCCGAAGACCTGCAGCGGGCCCTGGCGGCCGCCGTGGTGCCGGATTGCTCCTTTGACGGCTGCAGCCACTGCGGCGTGTGCGGCCCGGAGCTGGGCCACAACGTGGCGATTCCGCCGCCGCCGGTGCCGCCCGCCCTGCCCCAGCGGGCCCCGGCCAGCGAGCGGGTGTGCCGGCTGCGCATCCGCTTTGCCAAGACCGGCTCTTTGGCCCTGATCAGTCACCTCGACACCCTGCGGATGCTGGAGCGGGCCCTGCGCCGCAGTGGCCTGCCGGTGAGCTTCACCGGCGGCTTCCACCCCTTGCCGCGGTTGCAGCTGGCCCTGCCTCTCCCTCTGGGGGTGGAGGGTCTCGGCGAGTGGCTGGATCTGGAGTTCACCGAGCAGGTGGATCCAGAGCTGGTGCGAGAGCGGCTGCAGCAGCAGTTGCCCGATGAATTTCAGTTGCTTTCCGCCCTGCCCGTGCCTGTGTTCGGTGTGAGTCTTTCCCAGGAGCTGGAGGAGGCACATTGGAACTTCCTGTTGCAGCCCCTGGTGGATGCCCCGTTGGCGCCTCGGCAGTGGCAGGAGGCCCGTAACTCCCTGCTGTCCTGCCAGACCTTGCTCTGGCAGGACAGCGATAAGAAAGGGCGGCCCCGCAGCCGCGATTGCAGGTCTTTCCTGCTGGATTTGGAGATCGCAGAGTTGTTCCCCGATGGCACTGCGGCTTTGGAGCTACGGGCACGAATTGATAGCTCAGGTCGGAGCCTCCGGCCTGAGCAGCTGCAGCATTGGCTGAGCGAGCTGTTTGGCCAGCCATTGACCGTCACGGCATTGAGTCGCAAGGCGTTGCTGCTCAGGCCCGTGCTAAGTTTTCAGCAAGGCGAGTAGCTAGATGGTCCGACGTTCCTCGGATCACCCTTGCCGGTAACCGAATTGTTGGTTTCACCACGCCTTGGGCAATTTGCCCTTTTTGCCCCACCGCTTTCAGGGAGTCAATTTCTGAAGGTAATCCGCGCCAGTTTGATGGGCGGCTCATCCGGATCATCATTTTCCTCAAAAATTCCGCAGGGGTGTTCCGGTTACAGCCACCGCCCCGAATGATTTCAGGGCGTTGCTATAGCCCAGATATGTTTTGATTTGATTGCATTGTTTTTTGATTGCATTGCAACTGAAGCTGGCTTCAGTTTTCCGTTCCTTGGCAGGCCCAGACGGGCCCAACCCCTCAACCCATGTCCCAGCAGATCGTCATTGCCGAGCAACTGCGAATCGCCGCGGTTCTCAACGATGAACGTGTTGATGAACTGGTAGTAGCCCAGGGCCGCTACCAAATCGGAGATGTTTATCTCGGCACTATTGAAAATGTCTTGCCAGGAATAGATGCCGCCTTTGTAAATATTGGCGAAAGTGAGAAAAACGGCTTTATCCATGTCACTGATCTGGGCCCCTTGCGATTGCGCAAGGGTGCGGCCGGAATCACCGAGTTGCTGGAACCGCGCCAGAAGGTGCTCGTGCAGGTGATGAAGGAGCCTACGGGCACCAAGGGCCCGCGTCTCACGGGAAATCTGGCACTGCCGGGTCGCTTCCTGGTGCTGCAGCCCAACGGCCAGGGTGTCAATATCTCCCGCCGCATCAACGGCGAGAACGAGCGCAATCGCCTCCGAGCCCTGGGGGTGTTGATCAAGCCTCCAGGGGCGGGTCTGCTGATCCGCACCGAGGCCGAAGCTGTCAGCGAGGAGTTGTTGATCGATGACCTCGAGACTCTGCTGCGCCAGTGGGAGGGCATCCAGGCTGCAGCTGAGACAGCCAGCCCGCCGGTGCTGCTGAACCGGGATGAGGATTTTGTGCAACGGGTTCTGCGAGATCTCTACAGTCCCGATCTGGTTCGCGTTGTGGTTGATACCCCCGAAGCAGTTATTCGAGCAAATGCATTTCTAGGAACAGATCACACAAATGTGCTTGTTGAGTTCCATGGTGAATCTGCCGAAATCCTTGAGCATTTCAAAGTCAATGCTGCAATTCGCGATGCCCTCAAGCCGCGCGTGGATCTGCCTTCAGGCGGGTACGTGATTATCGAGCCCACCGAGGCGCTCACTGTCATTGACGTCAACTCAGGTTCCTTCACCCGCTCGGCCAATGCTCGAGAGACCGTGCTTTGGACTAACTGTGAGGCATCAGTTGAGATCGCCCGCCAATTGAAACTTCGCAATATCGGTGGGGTTGTAATCATCGATTTCATAGATATGCAGTCGCGCCGAGATCAGTTGCAGCTGCTCGAACATTTCACCCAGGCAGCCCGGGATGATTCGGCCCGGCCCCAGATAGCCCAGCTCACCGAACTCGGCTTGGTGGAGCTCACCCGCAAGCGCCAGGGCCAGAACATCTATGAATTGTTTGGTCGCGCCTGCCCCAGCTGTGGTGGGTTGGGCCATGTGGCCGTGCTGCCTGGCATGGACACACTCCAGCCCCTGGCCAGCGCGGCAGGTCTTGTGCGCTCAGCGGCATCGGCCCGGGCTGAAGTCCCCAGCCCGGGAACGGGCGAGACCGGTGGCGCCCGCCGCCGTCGCGGCGGGCGTGGAGGTCGCAGCCCCAGTGAATTGGGGGAAACAGCTGTCTCGGCCGAGGGTTTTGAAGCCACCGGAGAAGAGGCTGCCCGGTTGCCCGGCTCCGCCAGCATCGAGCCCGCGCCGCGCCGGCTAGACCAGGAGATTGTTGCGGTACCAATGGATGCCGACCAGGAGCTGGTGTTCGGCTGGATGGGTCTCAATCCGGCCCTTCTGCTTGATGCGCCCCCCAGTGGCGACAACGTCCTGGTGCGGGTAGTACGTCCTGGTTCGGACGCCGAGCTGGTGCTGGAGGAGGCGCGTCAGCAGCTGGCGGCGAGCGGCTCACGCCGCCGCCGGGGTCGCGGCGGGCGCAGCGGCGTTGGCTCGGCAGTCGAGGAACAGGTGGCCGAAGTTCCGATCCAGATTTTTGACCAGCGGGACCTGCCCGCAACGGTTGAGATCACGCCCCTGCCCGAGGCGCTTCAGCCGGAAACGGTCGTCACCGTTTCGGTTCCAACCGTTGCAGGCATCGGCCCTCCAGAGTTGGAGCTGCCTGCCAAACGGGGACGTACCCGCACCTCGGCAGCGACCAATGGGGCCAAGCCTGCCGCTGCTCAAGCCCCATTGGCCGTTGCCGAGCCCGAGCTGGATGAGGCAGGTGAGCCTCGCCGCCGCCGCCGCCGCTCATCTGCCCCCACTTGATTGATGTCGAGCGATCCCTGGCAGGGCACCGATCCTCTGATGTGTGCCGGGGTGGATGAGGTGGGACGGGGCAGCCTCTTTGGTCCGGTCTTTGCCGGCGCCGTGGTGCTACCCCAGTCAAGCCTCGCGTCGCTGGCCGCCCAGGGACTCACCGACAGCAAGAAGCTCACTGGGCGCCGGCGTGCAGACCTGGTGCCCAGCATCGAGAGCCTGGCGGCAGCCTGGGCCCTGGGGCAGGCTGCGGCGGCTGAAATCGACCGCCATGGCATACGGCTTGCAACCGAGTGGGCCATGCTCCGAGCCCTTCAGAAATTGCCCCGCCCGCCGCGGCTGTTGCTGGTGGATGGGGTGCTACCCCTGCGGTGCTGGAGCGGGGAGCAGGTCAGCCTCGTGCGCGGCGACAGCCACTGTCCGTCGATCGCGGCAGCCAGTGTGCTTGCCAAGCAGGCTCGTGACGCGCTGATCGCCGAGTTGGCGCAGCGCTATCCCGGCTATGGCCTCGAGCGCCATGCTGGCTATGGCACGGCCCAGCACCTCCAGGCCATTGAGGTGTGGGGGCCTACGCCCATGCACCGGCTCAGCTTTCTTGGCCGGTTTGGCCTCAGTGCTCCTCGCACCAGAGCTGGAAGTCCTTGATCAGCTGGTCTGCCACCCTGCCCTTGATACCCAGCAGGATGCCTGCCAGCAGGGACTGGCCCGTTGCTTCGAGCACCCTGGCTGGAATCAGTTTGAGCAGGGGAGGTTGGCTCACCGCCACTGCCAGGGTGGCCTGACCCTCCAGACCTGTCGCGCCCGCTGACAGCCAGGAGCCCAGGGTCAGCTGAAAATCGTCCACCAGCCCCAGCCCCTCCAGTTCGCACTGGCTTGATTCCAGCAGCAGTTTCCCCGCCGTCAGACTCGTGCGTAGGGTGACAACCGGATGGATCTCCAGCTTGAACACCTGCAGGTGGGTCACGGAGTAGCGGTAATGGCCCGGCTCCAGTGGGATGAGTTGGTTCGCATCGAACAGAGCTCTGACCACTCGGTCTGTCTGGCTCAGGTAGGAGCCCAACCGTTCGGGTTGGTCGCTCACGACGAGTTGAAGTTCTTGACTGGCGCTGAAGGCCAGGGGCATGGCCTGCGGGCCGGCGCGGCATGATCCTATCGGCCCGGTTGGGTTGCCTTCCCTCGGTTTTTGCAAACGATGCGTGTTGCCTTTCTCGGACCGGCCGGTACCTATGGCGAGCAGGCGGCCTTGCAGCTGGCTGAGCTGGAGGATGGGGCAAGGCCCGAGTTGGTGCCCCAGTCGGGGATCCGTGCCGTAGTACAGGCCCTGGCCCAGGGCAGTTGTGACGCGGCGGTCGTGCCGGTTGAGAACTCTGTAGAAGGGGGCGTGACCTCGTGTCTCGACTCTCTCTGGGAACACCCGGACCTCACGGTGGCCCGGGCCCTGGTCTTGCCCATCCGCCATGCCCTGCTTGGAAGCGGCCCGGTTGAGGGGATAAGCGAGGTGCTCTCCCATCCCCAGGCCCTGGCTCAATGCAGTCAGTGGCTTGCCGATAACCTGCCGAGGGCCTTGCAGCTGCCCACCAACTCCACCGCCGAGGCCGCCCGGCTGGTGGCTGGCAGCCGCTTCCGGGCGGCAATCGCCTCCCAGCAGGCCGGAACGGAGCACGGGCTGCTGGAGTTGGCCTATCCAATCAATGATGTGCCGGGGAACTGCACCCGTTTCCTGCTGCTGCGTCGCGGACCCTGCTCACTCGAGGGGCCGATGGCAAGCCTGGCCTTCTCACTCCGTTCCAACAGCCCTGGAGCGCTGCTGGAGGCATTGGGCTGTTTCGCCCGGAGGGGGCTCAATATGAGCCGCATCGAGTCGCGGCCTTCGAAACGGGAGATGGGCGAATACATTTTTTTTGTGGATCTGGAGCTTCCCGAGGACCCCGCTCCGCTTGAGAATGCCCTTGAGGGATTGCGGCCCCTTTGCGCCCATCTGGCCCTTTTCGGTGCCTATCCGATCACCAATCTCAGCTAGCTGTTCTGGGCTTGCTGCCGCGGAACACTCCGAACTGCATCAGCCCGGTGGCAAAAGCCCAGTGCATGAGGAGGATGGTGGGAGTTTCGCGCAGGCCCTGCAGCACTGCTTTGGGACCCAGACCCAAGATCGCCCCTGGCCGGCGCATCCCTTCAGCAATGGAGTCGAGCCACGATGGCAGGGTGGCTTCGCTCCAGTCGCCCGTTTCGATCACCATCCCGGCGGCATGGGGGCTCTGCTGGAGGTGCTTCTTCAGGCCGCTGATGCTGGCGAATTCAGGATGGGCCCACTGTTCCAGCAGCTGGCGCATCACCCACCGCTCCGCCCTACCCATGGGTCCGTCGCGCCGGTTCCAGTCAGCCACGGCCAGCAGGCCTCCCGGTTTGAGCACTCGAAGCAATTCATCGGCATATCGCTGCTTGTCTGGCATGTGGGGGCATGCCTCCACACTCCAGACAGCGTCGAAATGGGCATTGGGGAAATCCAGCGCCAGGGCATCCATCACGGCAAAGCGGCAGGCCAGTCCAGCGGGGGTAAGGGATCGGGCCCGTTCGATCTGGGCGGGGCTGATGCTGATCCCCACCACATCGAAGCCGTAGTGGCGCGCCAGGATTCTGGCGCTGCCGCCGATGCCGCAGCCCACATCCAGCAACGTCGATCCGGGGGGAAGTTGGTCGAGCCCGCTCCAGCGCACTAATTGGTGCACGAAGACCGTTTTGGCTGCTCGGAAATCCTGGCGCTGGGGGCAGGCTGGGTTTGATTTTTGGTAGTAGCCCAGGTGGATGTGGTCTCCCCAGAGGCGCTCCAGTAACCGGTCGGTGGTCCAGCGGTCGTAGGCCGCCGCAACGCTGGCAGCGGATTCGTAGCGTCGCCGCCACCCCAGCCAGAGGGCGGCGGCCATGGCCAGGATTGCGGCACCAGAGATGGTGGCCAGCGGCCAACTGGTAAGGAGCATGGATGCGGGAGCCGGCGCTGGTTGGGGTTATTGGGGTTGGAAGGTGTCCTTGAGCACGGTGCGTGCGGCCAGTTGCCTTCGGGTCTGGTCGAGCAGCTCGTATTCCCGGTGGAGCCGTTCGCCGGTGTCGGTGATCTCCAGCAGCGCCTGTTGGTGATCGGCAACCGGGCCTCCCAGGTGGGCGCCGATCCAGAAGGACAGTTCCCTTGGCAGATCGGGCAGATCGCTGGGCAGGCTGGTCTGTTTGCCCACCAGCTTGCCGGTGAGTTCCACCACATCCCTCAGGGCCTGGGTCACTTCACCGGTCAGGGCCTCCAATTCGTCATGGTTGGTTGCTGGCCGGTCTTCGATCCAGCTCACCAGGCCTACCCGGAAGGGGGCTTCCCGCACGATCTCAAGAACCCTGAAACGCTGCTGCCCCATGGTGACAATGTTGCTGCGGTCGTCGTCCTGGGTTTGGCAGTGAAGGATTTCGGCGCAGCAGCCCACCTGGGCCATTGCCTGGGTTCGGGGATCCCAGCGCACCACCCCAAAGCGTTGGTCGCCCGCCATGGCCGTGCGCAGCAGCATCCTGTAACGGGGCTCAAAGATGTGGAGAGGGAGCACTTCCTGAGGGAAGAGCACCACATCGGGCAGGGGAAACAGCGGCAGCTCCCGCACGGCCAGTTCGCCCATGGCTAGTTCAGGAGAGCCAGACAATCCTAGAGAGGACCGCTCAGCTCCGGGGAGCCCAGCTCAGAGCTTGACCTCAATGTCAACTCCGCTGGGCAGATCAAGCTTCATGAGGGCATCGATAGTCTTTGCGGAAGGACTGTAGATATCAATTATGCGGCGATGGGTGCGGGTTTCGAAATGCTCGCGGGAGTCCTTGTCCACGTGGGGAGAGCGCAGCACGCAATAAATCTTGCGCTTGGTTGGCAGGGGGATTGGACCGATCGCCGTTGCGGCGGTGTGGTCGGCAGTTTCGATGATCTTTTCGCAGGATAGATCCAGCATGCGGCGATCAAACGCCTTCAAACGGATGCGAATCTTCTGCTGGGCGATTGCGGTGGACATGTTTGATCGGGAGATTTTTCAGCCCCAGGCGAGAAAACCCTGGCGGCGACAATGGATGGGTTGTCGAGGTGCTCAAGCAGGAGGTTTGAACAGGGGTGAATCCGTAAGACTCACCCCATCAACATAGCAATGGGTCAGGCCAGGATTTTCGATACCACGCCGGCGCCGATGGTGCGGCCGCCTTCGCGAATGGCGAAGCGCATGCCTTGCTCGATAGCCACTGGGCAGATCAGCTCACCGGTCATCTTGATCCGGTCTCCCGGCATCACCATTTCAACGTTGGCACCATCATCAGAAGTGAACGCAGTTATCTGGCCAGTCACGTCTGTGGTCCGTATATAAAACTGGGGACGATAACCCGCAAAGAAAGGAGTGTGGCGACCACCTTCTTCCTTCTTCAGCACATAGACCTCACCTTCAAACTTGGTGTGGGGTTTGATCGAGTTGGGCTTGACAAGCACCATTCCGCGCTCAATGTCTTCTTTCTGAATGCCGCGCAGAAGCAGGCCCACATTATCTCCAGCCATGCCTTCGTCGAGCAACTTGCGGAACATTTCCACACCGGTGACGGTGGTTTCACGGGTGTCTTTGATGCCGACGATCTGAACTGTTTCGCCTACTTTTACCTTGCCGCGTTCGATTCGTCCTGTTGCCACGGTGCCACGACCGGTAATTGAAAATACATCTTCGACTGCCATCAGGAATGGCTTGTCGATCTCGCGTTCCGGTTCGGGGATAGATTCGTCAACCGCATCCATCAGGTCGAGAATCTTGTCAACCCATTGGTCGGCGCCGCGGGTTGCTTTGTTGCCGGCCTGAATGTATTCCAGTGCTTTCAGGGCTGAGCCTGCAACTACAGGGATGTCGTCGCCGGGGAAGTCATAATTGCTTAGCAACTCCCGCATTTCCAGTTCTACCAGTTCGAGGATTTCCTCGTCGTCGACCATATCTTTTTTGTTCAGGAAAACTACCAGGGCAGGCACACCAACCTGCTTGGCAAGCAGGATATGTTCCTTGGTCTGAGCCATCGGGCCGTCGGTAGCAGCCACCACCAGTATGGCACCGTCCATTTGGGCGGCACCGGTGATCATGTTCTTGACGTAGTCGGCGTGGCCGGGGCAGTCAACGTGAGCGTAGTGGCGCTTTGTGGTTTCGTACTCAACGTGGGCTGTATTGATGGTGATACCCCGCTCTTTTTCTTCAGGAGCGCCATCAATTTCATCGTAAGCCTGGGCCTTTGCCATGCCCTGGGATGCCAACACGTTGGTGATGGCGGCTGTAAGGGTGGTTTTGCCATGGTCAACGTGACCGATGGTACCAATGTTGACGTGGGGTTTGTTCCTTTCGAACTTCTCGCGTGCCATGAGTAGAAAGAATCGGGGGGTAAGGTAGGGGGGGAAAGATCAGGAATTGCCCTGATTCTTGGAAATGATGGCTTCGGCCACGTTGCGAGGGACTTCCTCGTAATGGCTGAACTCCATCGAGAAAATGCCCCGACCCTGGGTCATGGATCGGAGTTGGGTGGCGTAGCCGAACATCTCGGCCAGGGGCACTTTCGACTGGACTTTGGATTGTCCATGGTCGATTGACTGCCCTTCTACCTGGCCACGCCGGGAAGAAAGGTCGCCGATGACTGAACCGAGGTAATCCTCGGGAATCTCGACTTCCACCTTCATCATCGGTTCAAGCAGCACAGGATTGCACTTCTTGACGGCATCTTTGAAGGCCATGGATCCTGCGATCTTAAACGCCATTTCCGATGAATCAACATCGTGGTAGGAGCCATCGATCATGGTCGCCCTGACGTCAATCATGGGAAAGCCCGCAATTACGCCGGATTGGCAGGTTTCCTTCATGCCAGCCTCGGCAGGCCCGATGTATTCCTTTGGAACGATGCCGCCGACAATTTTATTGATGAATTCAAAACCTGAGCCCGGCTCCCCTGGAGCCATCTCAATCACCACGTGGCCGTACTGACCCTTGCCACCGGTTTGACGGGCGAACTTGCCTTCGCCTTTGGAGCTTGAGCGAATGGTTTCACGATAGGAAACCTGGGGTGCACCGATATTTGCCTCTACCTTAAATTCCCTCAGCATCCTGTCTACAAGGATTTCAAGGTGTAGTTCGCCCATGCCGGCGATAACCGTTTGGCTGGTTTCCGGATCGGTGGAGACCCTAAAGGTGGGGTCTTCTTCTGAAAGAGATTGGAGGGCTTTGGAAAGTTTTTCCATATCTCCCTTTGTCTTGGGCTCGACTGCCACCGAGATCACGGGCTCGGGAACATAGAGCGATTCGAGAATGATCGGATCGGCCTCAACGCAAAGGGTGTCACCAGTGGTGGTGTCCTTCAATCCAAGAACCGCTCCGAGGTCTCCGGCGCGGAGCTCATCGACCTCCTCACGATCATCTGCCTTAAGCAGTATCAGTCGCGAGATGCGTTCTTTCTTGTCTTTTGTGGAGTTGAGTACGTAGCTGCCCTTATTAAGTACCCCGGAATACAGGCGCACGAAGGTGAGCTTGCCGTAGGGATCAGCCATCACTTTGAAAGCCAGTGCGCTGAAAGGAGCGTTGTCATCACATGGACGATTGGATTCTGTGCCATCAGGCAGCAGGCCAGTGATCGGGGGTACGTCTACGGGGGCGGGAAGGTAATCGACAACGGCATCAAGCACCAATTGAACACCTTTGTTCTTGAAAGCAGAGCCGCAAACCATTGGCACCATGCCGTGGTGGATGGTCGCATTGCGGATGCCCTTGACCAGCTGCTCTTCTGTAAGCTCACCATTTTCGAGGAATATATCAATAAGATCCTCGTCGGATTCGGCGACGGATTCCATTAGCTTGAGGCGCCATTTCTCCGCCTCCGCCTTCATCTCTGCTGGTACTTCTTCCTCGAGAATGTCTGTGCCCAGATCGTTTGTATAGATAATCGCCTTATTGCGTACCAGGTCAATAATTCCCTTGAGATCACCTTCCGCTCCGATCGGCAGTTGGATAGGGGCAGCATTGGCCTTGAGTCTATCCTTGATTTGCTCGTAAACCTTTAAGAAGTTGGCGCCTGTTCGGTCCATCTTGTTGACAAACACGATCCTTGGCACGTTATACCGATCAGCCTGGCGCCAGACAGTCTCTGACTGGGGTTGAACTCCGCCAACGGCACAGAAAACCGCAACTACCCCATCCAATACGCGCATCGACCGTTCAACTTCGATTGTGAAGTCAACGTGCCCCGGGGTGTCAATGATATTGATCCGATTGTCTTTCCAGCTGGTTGAGATGGCCGCGGCCGTAATCGTGATACCCCGTTCCCGTTCCTGTTCCATCCAGTCGGTGACCGCGGCACCGTCGTGAACTTCGCCCATTTTGTGTACTACCCCGGAGTAGAAAAGAATCCGTTCGGTAGTGGTGGTTTTCCCCGCGTCAATGTGAGCGGCGATGCCGATATTTCTGACGCGATCCAGTGGAAAGGCGCGGGCCACGAGGGAGGTCTCCGAGAGGTCAACAAAAGTAGAGCGTCAGTCTACAGAGTGGGTCTGTAGGAGCTGAAGTCGCCCGAGACTCCAGCTGCTGAGGAGTGATTCAGTAGCGATAATGGGCGAATGCCTTGTTGGCTTCAGCCATTTTGTGGGTTTCCTCCCGCTTGCGCACAGCGCTGCCGGCTTCGTTGGCCGCATCCATGAGTTCGCCAGCCAGTTTCTGTGCCATGCTGCGGCCGTTGCGGGCCCTTGAGAAATTCACCAACCAGCGCAGGGCCATGGCCGTGCCCCGTTCCTGTCGCACCTCCATAGGCACTTGGTAGGTGGCGCCTCCCACCCGTCTAGCGCGAACTTCCACCAGTGGGGTGGCATTACGTACCGCTGTTTCGAAAAGTTCCAGCGGATCGGTGCCAGTTCGCTCGTTGATCATCGAAAAGGCATCGGAGAGGATGCGCTGGGCGGTGGACTTTTTGCCATGTTTCATCAGTCGGGCCACGATCATCGAGGCTAGACGGCTGTTGAACTGGGGATCTGGAAGCACTGGGCGCTTCTCTGCGGCATTGCGGCGGGACATGGTCGACCGGAGCGGGAAGGGAGGGGAGCTTTTGGGCTAGATCAGGAACGGTTGTGCCTTGGCGGGCACGGTCAGATCAGGCCTTGGGTGTTTTGGCGCCGTATTTGGAACGGGACTGGCGACGGTCCTTGACGCCGGCGGTGTCGAGGGTGCCGCGGATGATGTGATAGCGAACACCCGGCAGATCCTTCACCCGTCCTCCGCGTATGAGAACCACCGAGTGCTCCTGCAGGTTGTGGCCGATGCCTGGGATATAGGCCGTCACTTCGAAGCCGGAGGTGAGACGCACCCGGGCCACCTTACGGAGGGCCGAGTTTGGTTTTTTTGGCGTGGAGGTGTAGACACGGGTACAGACCCCCCGACGCTCGGGGCAGGCCCGCAGGGCAGGCGACTTTGTCTTGCGGGAAAGACTCTGGCGCTCGGTTCGGATCAATTGTTGGATTGTGGGCATCGAGGACCGGGGTCTGGTCGTGGAGGATTGGGAGGAGGTCTGGTCGGATGATCCGACCGATTTCAACAATCCATCACCTTACTGGGTCGTACGTCGCGCCTCCCCCACGCGGCTGAATGCCGCCCCACAGGCACAATTGAGGATCCCCTCTCCAGGGCGTACGAGAAACCCGCCGCCGCTGAGATCGCCCCTGTAATCAAGGCTCAGCCCGGTAAGCAGGGGCAGCTGGTCTGCCGGGGCGTAGACGGTTATGCCGTCGGCCCGGGCGATGGGGTTGCCCGCCAGGTGACCTGGCCGCAGCCTGATCGCCCAGCTCTGACAATTGCTCTCGACCAGGTCAAGGTGAATCATGCCGGGGGTGCCTGCTACGGAGGCCTGGCGCCCCAGCTCGGCGGCGGCGGCGGCAGTCACGCGAAGACTGTGACCCTTTGGCATGGCGATCGGGACTCGATGCGGGGCTCAAGTTGTTCCATCCTGGCAGTTTGCTCAGGGCACCAGGCCCACCCCGTTGTGAACGGAACCGGCCACACCCCTGCCCTTCACCTGGAGAGAGCCTCCCAGCACCAGTCCGGTGGAGCTGCCGCCGTCGAGGTTGACCGCATCCCGCAGCCCCAGCTGCTGCAGCAGCACGGCCGTATCCCCCAGGGAGGGTCCGCTGTCCAAGGTGCCTTCCAGGGTGATCAACCAAACCTGCCGGTCATCTTTGGCCAGCACGGTGCGTGGGGCTCCCTGGCTCAGGAAGGAGGAGCTGAAGTTTTCAGCTGCCCCGTTCAGCACAATCCGTCCCCCCAGCAGCAGCAGGGGGCCTCCGCCGATCACGTTGGGGGCAAGACCAAGCTCGTTGCTGGGTCGGCTCTCCAGCTGCAGCTGCTCGCCAGCTGTCCAGGGCAGAGTCGTGCCGCCGCGAGCCACCAGGAGCAGGTCGCCGCTCCGCAGGGGCACCCCGGCCTCTAGTTCCGCCACGCCCAAAATCTGACTGACCCTGCCGGCCTGCAGCAGCAGGCCGGTTTCGGAACCACTCAAGGCCCGGTAGCTGGGGCCCCAATCTGAGTTGTAGCGGCTAATCCCCCGCTGCACATAGCCACTGTTGACGGTGTCCACCTGCAGCCGCCGGCCGCCGGGGCCCACGATCCATTCCGTGAGTTGCAGCCGGCCGAAGCGGGGTAGATCTCGATCGCTCCACGCTGCCACACCTCGATTCAGGATCGGCCCGGAGAGCCAGCGGCCATTCGCTTTGAGGGCTCCCAACGGGAGGCGACGCACCCTGTTGAAGTAGCCGCCGTTGATGGCGACCCAGGCTTGCTGCTGGTTGGCCAGCTGAACCAGGGAGCTGAGTCCTTCCATCCCCCCCGGCCGAACCAGGGGCCGCAGTTGCAGAGTGGAGCTGCGGGGATCGATGCGCACCGCATTGATGCGCACCCCCTGCCGAACCAGACGGTCCCACTGCACCTCCCCGCCGAACAGGGCCTGCAGGCGTGGATCGATCGGAGCGGTCTCACCACTGCCGCTGCTCGCGCCCTTGCTGCCCTCCGGCGTCGGCCACTCGATAACCAGTCGCGCCGGGCTGCCCAGGCTGAACACCCTGGTCAGTGGACCGGACACACCTCTTATGCGAAGGCTGGCCCCGGCCTGCCGGCTTGCCAGGCCAAGGGCCTGGAGCTGGGCAAGCTGGTCGTTGCGGCTGAGCAGATCCACCGTCAGCGTGCCCGCATCCCTGCTGAAGACCGCGGGCCCGGAGAGATCGAGCACGACCCGGCGAACCGGCCCCGGGTTGGAGCTGCGCACATTGAGAAGCTGGGGGCTGGCCAGCTCGAGCATCAGCTGGCTGCCCTGCTGGCTGGCGCCCACCCCGACGGCTTGAAAAAGGCGGGCCAGCTCGACCGCCACCTCATCCTCCAGGCTCCGCTGGGCGCTGGCTGGCAGCCTGAGCTCCTGGCCGAACCAGTTGAGCTCTAGCGCCCCCTCGCTGGTGGTGCGACTGGAGACTCCCAGTTGGTTTTCGAGAACCTCAAGGGGAATCCAGAGCTGAATCGGGGGCTCAGAGGGGCGGCCGATCCAGAGCCAGCGGGCTGACTGCAGACGGCCGTTGATGCCAATGCTGGTCCCCTGCAGCTCGGGGATCTGGCTGGGCTGGACTGGCGGGGGTGGCGGCGAAGGGGCTGGAGCTCCTCCATGGGGCAGGGCCTGGCTGGCCGCCGGCAGGAGCAGGGCCAGCAGCCAGGTAGCCAGCCGCGCCGCAGAAGCCATCTTCAGCCCGATCCGCCGGGTGAGACGCTAGCCCCACTGGGGGCTGGTCAATGGCCGCGGGGGGTGCGAATCCCTAGGATCGGTTTCCATGTGGCCTTGATCGTCCAGATCAACTGCCGGACCGACTCGGGTTATGCCTCATCCTCCTCGCTCCGTTTGGCCCCATTGCGACAGTCCTGCCGCCAAGGCTGAGGTGGGAGAAAAGGATGCCTGCGGCGTGGGATTTCTGGCCAGCCTCCATGGGGAGGCCAGCCACTGGGTGCTGGAGCAGGCCCTGCGCGGCCTGGACTGTATGGAGCACCGCGGCGGCTGCGGCGGAGACGGCGATTCCGGTGATGGAGCAGGGGTGTTGTGTGGCATTCCATGGGGCTATCTGGAGGCCGTATGGCCCCAGGCCGCTGCTGCCAGTGGCAGCCCTCGCGGCCTCGCCATGGTGTTTCTGCCCGCTGATCCGCTCAGACAGGCTGAGGCCAGAGAACTCTGCGATGGCGAAGCTGCCCGGTTGGGGCTGCGCAGTCTGGGCTGGCGAGAGGTGCCTCTGAACCCAGAGGTGCTGGGCCCCCTGGCTCGCCAGACCGCGCCTGCGATTGCCCAGTGGCTGCTGACGGCTGATCTGGAGGGGGATGCCCTTGAGGCCCTGCTGTTTCGCCTGCGCCGTCGCTGCGGTGACCGGGCCCGGGCCGTCTGGGGGGGGACTTCGCCCAGCGATCTCTACTTCGCTTCCCTCAGTAGTCGCACGGTGGTCTACAAGGCCATGGTGCGCTCCCATGTGCTCGCTGCCTTCTACGGCGACCTGCGGGATGGGCGCTTTGCGGTGAGCTTCGCGGTGTATCACCGCCGCTTCAGCACCAACACCCTGCCCCGCTGGCCCCTGGCCCAGCCGATGCGCCTGCTGGGCCACAACGGCGAGATCAACACCCTGCTGGGCAACCTCAACTGGGCACGGGCATCGGAAGCCA
>JAYKGS010000098.1:0-164413 GCA_035284945.1 Synechococcus sp. | reverse complement strand
ACCCGTTGGCAAGCTCGCCACCTGCCCCGCAGGCGATCCAGCCCCTGCCCTTTGCCAGCCCAGAGCATCTGGATCCCCAGCTCCAGGATTTCCTGGAGCTGGCCTCGCGCCAGTTGTGCGCCTGGCTGGGGAGTGCCAGCCAGCGTTCCCCCCTGCCGGGTCTGGGCGTGCTGCCGGAGGTGGAGCCCGAGGCCCAGGGCCTGGCGCCTGAGCTGCTCCTAGCCGATCTGCAGCTGGTGATGGATGGGGCCTACAACCCCAACCATCCCGGTGCCCTGGCCCACCTGGATCCCCCACCCCTGGCGGCTTCCATCGCAGCCGATCTGATCTGCGCCGGCCTCAATAACAACCTGCTCGCCGAGGAGCTCTCGCCGAGCCTTACCCGGCTGGAGCGCAGTCTCACCGCCTGGTTGGCCGGCCAGCTGGGCATGCCCCCTGGTAGTGGGGGCGTGGCGGCCAGTGGCGGTTCCCTCTCCAACCTGATGGCCCTGGTTGCGGCCCGGCGCAGCCGCGGCCTTGCCACTGAAACTCGAGCGGTGGTGGTCACCAGTGCGGACGCCCATGTCTCCATGGCCAAGGCGCTGGCGGTGATGGGCTTACCCCCCGAGGCCCTCTGCTCAATCGCGGTGGATGGTGACGGTCGGCTGATCCCCCTGGCCCTCGAACAGGAACTGGAGCGGTTGGAGCAGGCCGGTAAACCGGTGATTGCCGTGGTTGCTACGGCCGGCACCACTGTGCGCGGTGCCGTTGATCCCCTTCAGGCGATCGCTGACCAGTGCAAAAGAAGGGGATTGTGGCTGCATGTGGATGGGGCGATCGGTGCCGTCTTCGGCCTGGTGCCGAAGCATCGTTTCCGGGTGGCTGGGCTGGAGCGTGCCGATTCGATCACGATCAATCCGCAGAAGGTGCTGGGTATCACCAAAACCTCCTCCCTGTTGCTGCTCGCCCAACCCCAGGCCCTGGTGCTGGCCTTCCAGACCGGTCTTCCCTACATGGAGCCGAGCTGGGGCGGCGGCCATGGTGGCGATACGGGTCTGCAGGGCACGCGCCCGGCGGAGGTGCTCAAGCTCTGGTTAGGCCTGCGCCAGCTGGGTTTTAACGGCATCAGTGCGGTGCTTGACGGTGCCATAGCTCGGCGTCGCCAACTCGCGGCGCTGTTGGATGGGAGTGAGCGTCTGCAGCTGCGCTGTGGTTCGTTCCATCTGCTGGCCTTCACCCCGCGCCACCTGGATGTCGGGGCGGCGGAGATCTGGAGCCAGCAGACGCGCCAGCTGCTGCTCCAACACCAATTGATGCTCTCGAGGCCCCACTATGGCGGTCGCCACCATCTCAAAGCCGTGCTGGGCAATCCCCACACACGCAGGGAGCACCTCGAAACCCTCGCCAGCATCGTGCATACCAGTCTTGAGACCCTGCCATGAGCGGGACAGGATCGCCTGGGGGCCGTTGGCTTGCGATCTTGACCGGCGCTATTTCCATATTGATCGGTGTGCTCTATCTGGTCCTGATCGCTGTGCTCGACAGCCGTGGTCCGCTCCAGCCGCCGCCGCCGGAGGCCATGCTCGGATCAGCGGCAGGGTCTGAGGTGCCGCTCACTCGCTCGGTGGTCGGGGAGCCAGGCTCGGCTGCTTTGCCTGCAGGGGCTGCACCACCCGGTTGAGAGCCGCCTCAAGGAAACGGTTCAGAACGCCTTCGCGGCGGTTGAGGTCGTATTGCTGCTGCACCACCTCCTGCAGTCCACCATCGCCCCACTCCTGGTCCCGCTCGAAATAGGTGATGAAGCTCAATCCGGCTATCCGGGTCAGCCAGGCGGCACTGACCGCCTGCAGGGCCCGACTTACCACCAGGGCCGGGAAATTGAGGCTCAGGGCCGTGGCCAGCAGGCCCACCCCCCCTTTGACCAGGCCCAGGCCTGCCATTGTTTGACCCACTGACAGGGCCAGGTCCTGGGCACTCTGGCGGCTCAGGCTGATGCCATAAACCCGGGCAATCTCCACCACCATCTGGGCGTTGACCGCCGCCGCACCGAGCATGTCCAGGACTGGCACGGGGGTGACTGCCAGGATCCCCGCCCCGATCCACATGTGGCGTTCCACAATGGATTCGCTGTCACTGCGCCGCTGACGCGCAAGCAGGGTGCGGCTCGCCTGGCTGAGGCGACGGCACTGCAGCAGCAGGTTGTCGGCGATCAACTCCTCCCCATCGGCATGGAGAACCACGGCGATGCGGCGCAGCAGGGTCTCTACCTCAGGAGGGGGCTGGAGGGGCCTGCCCCCTGGCATCGGCACGCTCTGGGGGGCCGCACTTGCTGCAACCACATCCTCGGCGGCCACTCTTCCGCGGCAGCGCTGGCGCAGCAGTTCCAGGAGACGGGCCTCCTCCTGCTCGCCACGCAGGTCGCATTTGTTGAGCACAAGCAACAGGCGCTTGCCCATGCCGGCCAGGGCGTCGAATACCTCCAGCTCCGCGGCGCGCAGGTCCCCATCCACTACCAGCAACAGGAGGTCGGCCTTGCTGGCCTGCTCCCGCGCCAGGAGCTCGCGCTCCAGGCCAGCCGCGCCGGCCTCCAGGATGCCAGGGGTATCCACCAGCCATACCCCCCGCTGCAGGCCCTTGAGTCGCAGGCGATAGCGCTGGCTCAAGACCGTGGAGCCCATGGCGGCGCCCACCTCACCCACCAGCTCCTGCAGCAGGGCCCGGATCAGGGAGGTCTTGCCGGCCGAACCGACCCCAAGCAGCACGATCACCAGGTCGCCCCGTTCCAGTTCGGCGGCCATCCGTCTGCGTTCTTGCTGCAGGGCTTCCCTCTCCACCGCATCCCGTACCCGCTCAAGGGTTTGGTCGATACCCGCCAGGTTCTGGGCAGCTGCCTGGCGGCGGTTGGTGGGTGCTGGCTGTCTGGACCCTGCTGCCGATCGCTGCCTTGACGTCCAGCCACTCCGTAACCAGGGCCAGGCCAGCTGAACCAGCAGCAGGGCCCCAGCCGCGAAGATCAACAGAAAAATCGGCTGGACTATCCAGTAGGGGAGATACCAGCTCAGCTGCAGGTACAGGGTGTTGATGCCCTGCAGCACCAGCCCCACAGCGATCAGGGAAACAAGGGCCAGGCCTGCCAGGAGCCATAGGCGGGTCCGGGTTTTCACGCGAATGGTTGCATTACTTCAGGATCGCGTCGATCGGATGATCTCACCCCAGAGCCCGGCTGCGAGGGCGCTGCTGGCCTGGCTGGGGCCGTTGTCATCGTTGCCCAGCCAGATACCCACCACCCAGTGGCGATTGGGTTCATAGCCCACAAACAGCAGATCTCGGCTGGAATTGGTCGTGCCTGTCTTGCCCCCTTCCGCCCCCCCCAGGCTGGCCATCTGGCCAGTGCCTTGCCGAACCACGGCCCGCAGCAGCTGCTGCATGGCCTGGGCGGTTTGGCCACTGGTCACGCGGCGGCCAGCCGCCAGGCTGGAAGGCTGACGACATTGGGCCATGGACTGGTCCGCGCAGGCCTCCGGATCGGTGAGGCGGCGGATTGTGGTTGCCCTATGCCAGATGCCACCGTTTGCGATGGCTGCATAGGCAGCTGTGAGCTCCAGCAGGGTCACTTCGCTCTGGCCAAGGGCGAGCCCCGGAACCGGTGCCATCGGGCTGGTGATGCCGAGGTCTTGCGCCTTCTGCACCACCGCATCCAGTCCTACCCGTTGGGCCAGGCGCAGGGCTGCCGTGTTGCTGCTCATGGCAAAGGCTGAAATGAGGCTCTTCTTACCGTGGCAGCTGCTGGCGAAGGTCTGTCCGCGCCAGCGGAAGGGAGCGCAGCTGATCAGGTCTGTGGGTTTGCTGCCCCGTTCCAGAGCCACCAGGTAGGGTATCAATTTGAATGTGCTGCCCGGTTGTCTCAGGGCCATGGAGGCCCGGTTGAACTGGCTCTGGCGATAGTCGCGTCCCCCGGCAATGGCCAGAATGCCGCCGGAGCGGTAGTCGATCACCACCACGGCCCCTTCCCCTACCCCCAGCCCCTTGCTGCGGTGGAGCCGCTGGCGCAGCAGCCGCTCCACCTGTTCCTGCAGGTGCCGGTCGAGGTGAGTGTCGATCAGGAAGTTGCCCTCAGCTGCCACCTCATCACCCACCAGAGCCACCAGATCCCTTTGCACCTGGTCTGTGTAGAAGGGAGAAGAGCGCAGAGACGCCCTGGCCGTGCAGGCCTTTGGCGAGAGGCGCAGGGGGCTGCGCCTGGCGCGGCGGGCCTGATCCGCCGAGATGCGTCCGGTGCCGGCCATCTTCTCCAGCACCCCATTGCGGGCCTCCAGGGCCGCCTTTGGATCGAAACAGGGGTCATAGCCATTGGGTGAAGGAAGCAGACCCACCAACAGAGCAGCCTCCTCAAGCTCGAGTCCGCTGGCGGACTTGCCGAAGTAGTGACGGGAGGCGTCCTCAAATCCCCAACCCACCCCCAGATACACCCGGTTGAGATAGCTCAGCAACAGGTCGCGTTTGCTGAAGCGGGCTTCCAGCTGCAGGGCCACCAGCAATTCGCGCCACTTGCGCCCCAGGGTTTCCCCCTGACCAACCTGATCCGGGTAGAGGCTGCGAGCCAGTTGCTGGGTGAGGGTGCTGCCCCCTTCGAGCACTCTCCCACCCAACAAGTTGGTCAGCAGCGCCCGCGCCGTGCCCACCGGATCAACGCCGGGATGCCACCAGAAGCGGCTGTCCTCGCTGGCCAGCAGGGCATTTATCAACACGGTTGGGTAGTCCCGCAGGCCCTGGCGTTCCCGGTGCTCCAGGGCATCGGCCGTCGTGAGTACCTTGCCCTTGCCGTCGTAGAGCACCAGCGGACCGCGCACGTTGGCGAGGCTGCCCCGGATCGGGGCCTGGAGCACCGACAGGCCAAGCAAGCCGAACCCGCCGGCCGCCAAGCAAATCAGGGCCAGGCCCGCCCCCCGCAGCAACCGCTGCAAACGTGGCATGGGGCGAATCCGGAAATCCAGTTCCGGCAGGCCCGCCTCCTGGCTGGGACCAAACCGCAGGCTGTCACCATCGCGCAGCAGCAGCTGCCCGACCCGCCGGCCGTGCCACCAGAGCCCGTTGGTTGAGTTCTCGTCGCTCAATAGCCAATGGCCCCCCCGCTTCTCCAGCAGGGCGTGGTGGCGGCTGACCGCCTGATGATCCACACAGATCTGGCAGTCGCTTTCCCTACCTATCCGGTAGGCACCCGCCTGCAGCGTGAGCAGGCGGGTGGCTTGGCCGGGCAGGTGGATGCTCAGTTGGGCCATCGTTGGCTGGTTGAACCAGCGCCAGCGGCGGCGCATGCTTTCAATGCTGGCGTTGGCCATGGCTCCCCAGCAGTTCGATGGCGAAGCACAGCACCGCCAGGTTTATGGACACATCGGCCAGGTTGAATACGGGAAAGGCAACCGGCACCAGCGCCAGGAAATCCACCACAGCCCCGAGCCGCCAGCGGTCCAGACCATTGCCGATCGCTCCGCCCAGCAGCAGACCTGCGCCCAGGCAGCGGGCCAGGGGCATCAAGGCCTGGCGCTGGATCCAGAAGATCGCCCCGATGGCCACCAGCAGGCTCACCAGACCCAGGAATTCAGGGTGACCGGTAAAGAGGCTGAATGCAGCTCCGCTGTTTTGGGTCAACTGCAGTTCAAGCAGTCCTGGCAGCAAGGTCCTGGTGCTACCTGCGGTCAGCTGGTTGAGGGCCCAGGCTTTGCTGGACTGGTCCAGCACCACCACCAGGGCTGCCGTGCCGTAGGCCAGGGCTCGGGTCCATCTCATGGTTCTACCAGCAGCAACCGGCGCAGCAGCAGGGCGACCACGGCCACCGCGCAGCAGAGCAGCAGCTGGGGCAGCAGCGGGGCGAGGCTGTAGCTGATCAACAGGGCAGCCAGGTTGGCCCCCCAGCGGCCAGCCAGGGCCCCCAGCAGGAGGTTGGCGAGGCCACAGAGCTGCACCGCTGCCAGCCCGACCACCGCCGCACCGAAGAGGTTGAGCAGGTCGTTCATGCCCGCCTGGCGGGCCAACTTGCCACTCAGCCAGGCGGCGGGGATGAAGCCGGCCAGGTAGCCGAAGCCCGGGTCGAGCAGATAGGCGCTTCCGCCTCCGCCCTGGAAGACCGGCAACTGGAACAGCCCCAGGCTCAGATAGGCGACCGCTGCGATCATGCCGCTGCGGGGGCCGCAAACCAGGGCCGCAACCAGCAGGGCGGGTACCTGGAGGCTGATTGGCAGGGTTGTGAGCACCCAGCCGCCGGTGCCGCTGGGCAGGGGAGTGGCGGCCTGAATCAGCCCACCCACCATGATCAGCAGTAGGCCGGCTATGGCGCCGCTCCAGGAAGCTAGGGCCCGCAAATCATCCCTCGGGGTTGCAATTCATTTTGGGGCTCGTGCCATCGCCCTAGCTTCGATTCCACCAGTTTTTTGTGCATGGATCAATTCGAATTGGGAGCAGCCGTTCAGCTCAGGGTCGCGCCCCGTTACCTCAAAACCGCCGACACGATGCCCATGTTGCGCCCCCCTGACCTGGTGGATCTCGATGAGGTGGGAGAGGTGACGGCAGTCAAGGCAGCTAATCAGCTGGCTGTGCGCTTCCGCCGCGGCACCTTTCTGTTTGAGTCCGGCCAGCTCAGGCCGGCTCAAGGCAGCTGACCCAATCACCCCGTCAGGGGATGGCTTTGCCAAGCCCGCTGCGCCGCATCAAGAGCCACGGACGGTCCACAGAGGCTGATCACCGGTGCCCCCAGGTGCCGCTGGGCAACTGCCAGCAGGGTTGCCGCATCTAGCCGCTCCACCCGTTCCAGGCACTCGGATATGAACCCCTCGCCGAGTCCATGGCCGAGCACCAGGGCCTGCTGCTCGGCGATCTGGCTGCAGGTCTGGCGCGCCATGGCGTCCTGGCCGCGGTACTTGGCTTTGGCCAGGGCCAGTTCGGCTGGGCCGAGCGGGGTTTCAAGCAGAATCTGCCACTCCTCCAGCAGGGCGGTGGTGGCCTCGCCCGCCCGATCAGCAGAGGTGGAGAGGTGCCAGATCAACGGGGTGGCGCCGCGCCTGGCGGGCAGGTAAGCCCCCACGTCGTATGCCAGGCCCCGCTCCTCACGCAAGGCAACAAATAGCCGGCTGGACATCCCCATGCCGAGATGGGCATGCAGCACCCTGAGGGCGAGGGCATCTGGATCGCCCAGCGGTACGGTGGCGAACCCGAGCATCAGCACAAGCTGTTCGGTGTTCTGTTCAAGCAGGGCGATGGGCCTGTCGCAGGGAGTGGCCAGCGGGCCAGGCTCGTAGCGCGGCGCGGCCGTTGACCAGGGGAAGCGGCGCAAAGCCCCATCAATCCCACCGGCCAGCTGGGCGGGCAGATCACCACAGGCCACCAGCACGGCCCCCCCCGCACCCAAGGGCGGCACCAGTGCTGCGATCTGGTCCCTTTTCAGTTCGGCCAACTCCTGCTCTACCCCCAGTGGGTCGTGGCCGTAGGGGCCCTTGCCGAACAGTTGCTGGCGCAGCTGGTCGTGGGCCAACTGGAAGGGATCCTCGCAATGGCGCTGCAGGTTCTGCAGGTTGAGGTTCCTCTCCAGCTCGAATTGGTCCTGGCTCAGCCAAGGACCCCGCACCATCTGCACCAGAAGGGGCAACAAATGCTCCGCGTCGCTGCTGGCACATTTGAGGCTCAGCATCAGACTGTCCTCACTCGCTTCGCAGCGCAGGGACGCGCCGCGTCCCTCCACCAGATCGGCCAGGGCTTCGGCGTCGTATTCAGCGCAGCCCCGGGTCATCAAACCCGCCAGCAGTTGGGCAGCTCCCCGCTGGCCCGGCTGATCGCCGCTGCTGCCGCCCCTTATCCAGAGCTGGCTGGCCACAATCTCCGGACCGGGGCGATGCTGCCAGATCAGGGGCAGTCCCCCCGCCAGGCCCGTGCTCTGCCAGCTGCTTGCCTGCCTTCGGTT
Source organism: Synechococcus sp. (assembly GCA_035284945.1). Lineage (GTDB taxonomy): Bacteria > Cyanobacteriota > Cyanobacteriia > PCC-6307 > Cyanobiaceae > Cyanobium_A. Next base: position 156,483 of record JAYKGS010000098.1, on the reverse strand, counting down.
GGACGTCATGCCGGCACCGCTTCAAGAACGCAGGCCCGGCTTGGATCCAGCAGGGGCAGCGCCTGGTGCAGCAATTCCTGGCTGGTCCAGCTCTCGATCTCAACAAGGGGCCGGGCCAGGGCCTGGTGCCGTCCCCAAAGCCGGTTGTTGCCGATCAGGCCGGCCAGTCCGCCCGCTGCTTCCAGGCCAAAGCGATAGCCGTTGGCAACCAGTCGTTGGGCCCGCTGCCATTCCGGATCCGTCAGGCCCTGCTCGTGGATCTCTGTCCAAATCTGGCCAATGGCCCGATGCACGACGCCCAGTGCATCCGCTTCGCAGATCGCCTCCAGCAGGGCGAAGCTGCCGCTCTCCATCACGTGCAGGTCCAGTTCGATGCTTTCCACAATGCGAAGCTGCTCGCGCAGCCGTGCCACCAGTCGACTGCGGCGTCCCTCGGCCAGCACAGTCGTGAGCAGGTCTGCTCCCATCACCGCGTGGATATGGCTGGCGGGGGGTAGACCCCAGAGCATCAGCAGCCGGGCCGATTCCAGCCTGGGCACAGCGATCCGATGCAGCCCAGGCTTCACTGCCAGTTCGGGCGGCGGTGGCGGCTCGTCGATCACGCCGAGCCGCGCCAGGGCGCTGGCGCCGATCACTTCCTTGAGCAGCAGGCTGTCGGATGCCCCACAGACAGCCAGCACGCAGCGATTGGCTCCGTAGAGACGCTGATGGAAATCGGCCATGGCTTCGGGTGTTTGGGCGGCAAGCAGCTCGCGATGTCCCAGGATCGGCTCGCCGTAGGCGTGGCCTGGGCAGCCCAGCCTGAGCAGCTGTTGCACGGCGAATTCGTCAGGCTGGTCCTCACTTTGGGCAAGTTCCTCGAGCACCACCTGGCGCTCCATCTCAAAAGCCCTGGGTTCGAGGCTGGGGTGGAGCACCAAGTCCAGCAGCAGTTCGAGGGCCTCCGGCGCAGACTCCGTGGGAACCAGCACGTGGTAGTGCACGTCATCGAAGCCAGTGGCGGCATTGCTGCTACCCCCCATGGCCTCGATCTTCAGGTCAAATTCCCCGGGGCCGAGCTGCTGGCTGCCCTTGAACACCATGTGCTCGAGAAAGTGGGCCAGACCGCTCTCCGTCGCTGTTTCGAACACGCTTCCGGCCCGGCACCAGAAGTCGAGGCACGCCACCGGGGAATTGGCCAGCGAAAGCTGGACAAGCGTGGCGCCATTGGCCAGCTGGATCTCAGTGGGCTCCGCCAGGCCTGGCAACTTGGGGTCTGTCGGGACCGATTTCAAGGCTCAGATGCATGGCAGGATCTGCATTCTGCTGGCTGCCACCCCCCTGTTGAATTCCGCTGCCCCATCCCCCCGGGATCCAGGTATGCCAAGCCCTGTGGCTATCCACCCCCTGGTCGATCGCCTGGCAGGGGTCATACGCATGGCCTGGCAGGAGCTTCCCGAGCTAGCCCCACTGCTGGTCAACCCCGATCTTGAGGCCATCAGCGGCAGCCTTGATGGGGAGGCCCTGTTCATACGCAACGAGCTGTGCCAGTGCCGGGGCCTGCGCAAGCTGCATCTGGAGACGGCCCGGCTCGGGGCCGGCCTGCAGATTCTGCACTGCGTGCTCTTCCCAGATCCCCGTTTCGATCTGCCCATTTTCGGGGCAGATATTGTGGCGGGTCCTGGGGGTGTTTCCGCCGCCATCGTCGATCTCTCGCCGGTGGGGCCGGCCCTGCCGGCCGCCATCGCCGCCGCCCTCTCCTCCCGGCCCCGGGTGGGCTTCAGCCAGGAGCGGGCCCTCCCCGAATGGGGTTCGATCTTCTCCCCCTTTGTGCGCTTTGTGCGCCCCACCAGCCCGGCCGAGGAGAGGGCCTTTCTCGCGGAGGTATCTGGCCTGCTGGAGGTGTTGCAGGCGGCAATCCATGGCGCATCAGCCGATCCACCGCAGCATCCGGCTACGGTTAGTCGTTGGCAGGGCCAGCTCCGCTATTGCAAGCAGCAGAAACAAAACGACAAAACCCGCAGGGTGCTGGCGAAGGCCTTCAACCCCCCATGGGCCGACCGCTACATCGAGGAACTGCTCTTCGACGATCCGCCGGCTCCGTGACCAGGAAGCTACGGGCCATCCCCGGCTGGGCCTGGTGGGTTGGTGGATCGTTTCTGCTGCTGATGCTGCTGATCAGCATCACCCGCCAGCAGCAGGCGCGCCTTGCCGCACCTCCGTCGGTTCCCCTCCAGCCTGCCCTGCCGGAGGCGGTGGCGGCCCTGGGCCGCCTGGAACCCGATGGTGATGTGCGCCTGCTGGCGGCGCCGATAAGTGCCATTGGCAGCAGTCCGCGGATCAGTCAGTTGTTGGTTGAGGAGGGGGAGGAGGTGCGCCAGGGTCAGATTCTGGCCAGATTTGATTCGGGCCCGAGCCTGCGGGCCCAGCAGGGCTTGCTTACAGCCCGGATTGACAATCTCGACCAGCGCCTGGCGGTTCAAAATCGAGACATTCATCGCTATCGCAGCCTGAGCCGCTCCGGGGCCATTCCCAGTGGCGAATTGGACACCCGGGAGACGGCCCTGCTCGCCCTGCAGGGGGAGCGACGGGAGGCCTGGTTGGAACTGCAGAAGGTCAACAGAGAACTAGAGCTCACGGAGCTGCGTGCTCCCATTGCAGGCTCCGTGTTGAAGCTGCACGCCCGGGTAGGGGAGCGGCCTGGGGAAACCGGCGTGCTCGAGCTTGGAGCCAGCAGCCGGATGCAGGCACTGGTTGAGGTTTATGAAAGCGATGTGGGCAGGGTTCGCCTGGGCCAACCCGTCACCCTGATCAGTGAAAACGGTGGCTTTCAGGGCGAGCTGCGTGGTCGGGTGATCCGGATCAGCCCCCAGGTCAGGCAACGTACCTTGCTCTCCACAGATCCCACCGGCGACGCTGATGCCCGCATCGTCGAGGTGCGGGTGGCCCTGTTCCCAGCAGATGGCCAGCGGGTGCGTGCCCTGACCGGCCTGAAGGTGATTGCTCGTATTGGGGCCGGTGACCCCCAATTGGGCCGCTGATGTTTGCCCGCCTCTGGCAGGGCCGCCGCATCCCCCTGGCCTGGCTGCTGCTGACCCGTCAACCGATGCGGCTGCTGGTGGCCCTGGCAGGCATTGCCTTTGCCGGCATTTTGATGTTCATGCAGTTGGGTTTCCGCGACGGGCTCTTTGACGCCAGCGTGACGATCCATCGACTGTTTGATGCCGACCTGGTGCTGATCAGTCCCCGCTCCAGCAGTTCGGTGAGCATGGCGGGCTTCCCCCGTCGCCGGCTGGTACAGGCCATGGCCGATCCCGCCGTGGTCGGCATAACGCCGGTGCACTGGAACCTGCTGCTCTGGCGCAACCCTGAAAACCGAGCCACTCGATCAATCTTGACTTTGGGCTTTGAGCCTGCCGACCCCCTGTTCACCGATCCTTCCCTGGCTCCCAAGGCCAAGTTGCTGCAGGACCGGGGCCGGGTTCTGTTCGATGAGCGCTCCCGGCCCGAATTCGGGCCGGTCGCCTCCTGGTTCCGCTCCGGTCGTACCGTGGAAAGCGAGATCAGCGGCCAGCGGGTGCGGGTGGCTGGCCTGGTGGCTCTGGGCACCTCCTTCGGCGCCGACGGCAACCTGCTGACCAGCCATGAAACCTACCTGCGCCTGTTACCCAACACTCCTCCAGGCAGCATTGAGGTGGGCCTGATCCGGCTGGCCCCCGACTCTGATGCTGCCGAGGTGCTGGCCCGTCTCAAAAAGCGTCTGCCCGCTGACGTCAGGGTGCTCACAAAGGACGGTTTCATCGCCTTTGAGCAGGATTACTGGCGCTCCAGCACCTCAATAGGCTTCATCTTCACCCTCGGAGCCGCCATGGGTTTTGTAGTGGGGTGCGTGATCGTATACCAGATTCTTTACTCCGATGTGAGTGATCACCTGCCCGAATACGCCACCTTGATGGCAATGGGCTACAGACTGACCAGCCTGCTCGCAGTGGTGGCCCGTGAGGGCCTGCTGCTGGCCAGCTTCGGTTATCTGCCTGCCTACGCCGCTGGTCAGGGGCTTTACCTGGTGGTGCGCAACGCAACCCAGCTGCCGGTGACGATGGACACCAGCAGGGCCACGACGGTTTTCATCATGATTCTGGTCATGTGCATGGGTTCGGCCCTGCTGGCGATGCGCAAGCTGGCTGATGCGGATCCCGCGGAGATCTTCTGATGGCTTCGATGGTGCGCCTCTGCGGCTTGAGGCATCACTTCGGCGCTGGCCCCATGCGTCGCCAGGTCCTGATAGACATCAACCTCAATGTCAACGCCGGTGAGGTGGTTCTGCTGACGGGGCCATCCGGCTGTGGCAAGACCACCCTGCTCACTTTGATTGGTGCCCTGCGCCAGGTTCAGGACGGCTCGGTGCAGGTGTTCGGGCAGGAGTTGCGGGGCGCCAGCGGTGCCACGAGGTTGCGGCTGCGCCGCCGGATTGGAATGATCATCCAGGGGCACAACCTGCTGCGCTGCCTGAGCGCCGAACAGAACGTGCAGATGGGGGCTGATCTGCTCGGGGGCCTGAGCTACAGGGTTCGTCGCGACCGCTCCCGGGAATGGCTGCGCGCCGTGGGGCTCCAGGACCACCTCTCCAAGTTGCCCCACGACCTTTCCGGTGGCCAGAAGCAGCGGGTGGCGATAGCCCGGGCCCTGGCCGCCAAGCCCCAACTGCTGCTGGCTGATGAACCGACTGCCTCCCTCGATTCCCGCACCGGGCGAGAGGTGGTGGAACTGCTCAAGGGGCTTGCCAAGGATCAGGGTTGTGGCGTGCTGATGGTCACCCACGATCCCCGCATTCTCGATGTGGCCGACCGCCTGGTGCAGATGGAGGATGGCAGGCTCAGCCAGGGTGCCTATGCGATTGATTAAGGTGAAAACTCGAACCGTGTCTGGTCGTTCAACGCATGTCCAAGCGCAGAAATCTCAAGAAGGAAAAGCAGGAGCGCAACCGCGCCTATGCCCGCAAGTTCAAGAAGCGCAAGCTGCGTAACGACGGGCGTGGCGAGGGTGCCGGTAATGGCGTCACCGGCACCGCCAACAACGGTGGTGCCGCCGATTGATGGGTGCCAGCCGCGCCGTGCTGGGGGGATCCTCAGGGATCCCTTTTTTTCTTGTTCAGGTCTGTGGGTGACCCATGTTCGTGAGTGTCGTCATCCCCACGTACAACCGGCTGCCGATCCTGCGGAAGTGTCTGCTGGCCCTAGAGGATCAGCTGCTGGCAGCCCCGCTCACCGGCTATGAGGTTGTGCTGGTGGATGACGGATCCACCGATGCAACCCTGAGCTGGCTGGCTGAACACTCAGCCGAGCTGCCCCACCTGCGGCTGATCAGGCAGGAGCATGGGGGGCCAGCTGCAGCCCGCAACCGGGGGGTGCAAGGGGCAAGGGGCGATGTGATCGTCTTCATCGACAGCGATCTCGTGGTCACACCGAGCTTCCTGAGTTGCCATGCCCAGGCCCTTGAACGCCACTGGAGCCGCCATGGCCATCGTCTCTGCTTCACCTACGGCGCGGTTATCAACACGGCCAACTTTGACCATCCCACTGACGAGCCCCACAAGCTGCGGGATACCTCCTTCGCCTATTTCGCCACGGGGAACGTGGCCATTGAGCGCCAGCTGCTGGAGAGGGCTGGTCTGTTTGACACCCGCTTCCGGCTCTATGGCTGGGAAGACCTCGAACTCGGCGAGAGGCTCCGTCGGCTGGGCGTTGTGCTGGTGCGATGTCCGGAGGCGGTGGGCTACCACTGGCATCCGGCCCTGCGGCTGGAGCAGATCCCCGATCTGATTCGGGTGGAGCGGGAGCGGGCGAAAATGGGCCTGGTGTTCTTTCTCAAGCACCCCACCCTGCGGGTGAGATTCATCATCCAGTACACCTGGCTGCACCTTTTGCTCTGGGAGCTTCTCACAATCGGTGGCTTGCTCAACGAGCGCAGTTTGAGGCCATTGCTCGCATGGCTGATCCGCAGCGGCCAGGCCGCCGTGGCAATGGAACTGCTGCGACTGCCGCTCAACCGCCTCGCTGTCAGGAGCCTGTTTGCCGAGGCCCGGATCCTCGCTGCCACCAAGGTTCGCAGCAGCCCGATTTGATAGGCTGGTCAGGTTCAAATCACTCCGCACACCTGCGTGTTTCGGGTGATCCGAGCGAGGTATCCCACCGGTTATCCGTGCCGGTTGGACAGCTTCGGGTCCCTGGCAGGTGGAGGCAAACCCGAAACCCTAAACCCACCATGGCTGTCGTAACTCTCTCAGAAATGATGGAGGCGGGTGCCCACTTCGGGCATCAGACCCGTCGCTGGAACCCGAAGATGTCGCGCTACATCTACTGCGCGCGCAACGGCGTTCACATCATCGATCTCGTGCAGACAGCCGTCTGCATGAACAACGCCTATAAATGGACCCGCAGCGCCGCCCGCAGCGGCAAACGCTTTCTGTTTGTCGGCACCAAGAAGCAGGCTTCCGAGGTGATCGCCCTTGAGGCCAACCGCTGCGGAGCCTCCTACGTCAACCAGCGCTGGCTGGGCGGCATGCTCACCAATTGGACCACCATGCGGGCTCGCATCGACCGGCTCAAGGACCTGGAGAGAATGGAGAGCTCAGGTGCCATTGCTCTGCGCCCCAAGAAGGAAGCGGCGGTGCTGCGCCGCGAGCTGGAGCGGCTCCAGAAATATCTGGGCGGCCTCAAAAACATGCGTCGCCTGCCCGACGTGGTGGTGCTTGTGGACCAGCGCCGGGAAACCAACGCCGTGTTGGAGGCTCGTAAGTTAGACATACCCCTGGTGTCGATGCTTGACACCAACTGTGATCCCGATCTCTGCGACGTGCCCATTCCATGCAACGACGACGCCGTGCGTTCGGTCCAGCTGGTGCTGGGGCGGCTGGCTGATGCGATCAACGAAGGTCGTCAGGGTGCCCATGACCAGGGCCGTGAAGAGGAGGGGTGATCCCTCCCACAACTCAATTCTTTGATCTCCTTTCCCCATCCCCCCATGGCTGAGATTTCGGCAAAGCTCGTCAAGGAGCTGCGCGACCAAACTGGCGCAGGAATGATGGACTGTAAGAAAGCCCTCATTGAAAGTTCTGGAGATGCCTCCAAGGCCGTTGAATGGCTTCGCCAGAAAGGCATTGCTACCGCAGAGAAAAAGTCGGGACGAGTCGCGGCAGAAGGCGCCATCGGCAGCTACATCCACACCGGAGCCCGAGTTGGCGTGTTGGTGGAAGTCAACTGTGAAACCGATTTCGTCGCGCGGGGCGAGGGCTTCCAGGAGCTCCTCCGCAATGTGGCCATGCAGATTGCAGCCTGCCCCAGCGTGGAGTACGTGAGTGTGGATCAGATCCCGGAGTCGGTTGCCGAACGGGAGAAGGCCATTGAAATGGGTCGCGATGACCTGGCCGGCAAGCCTGACCAGATGAAGGTCAAGATCGTTGAGGGCCGCATTGGCAAGCGACTCAAAGAGATGGCCCTCCTTGACCAACCCTTCATCAAGGACAGTTCCGTCACGGTGGCTGAAATGGTCAAACAGGTGGCCGGCAAGGTCGGCGAAAACATCCAGGTGCGTCGCTTCAACCGCTTCACCCTCGGCGAGGGCATCGAAGTGGAGAAAACTGATTTCGCCGCTGAGGTGGCGGCGATGTCCCAGGCCAGCTGAGCGGTCGCTGCGTGCTGGTTCTTGAGGCCGCCGTTCGCGAGCTCAGAGAGCTGGAGCAGCAGCTAGTGGCATCCAATCCAAAGTTGGAGCGGCAGCTGGCCCTTTACCTTCAGGTGCTGCGCGATGGTCTGCTCAGGGCGGTGCAGCAGGCCTGCTTCCATCTTGCAACCCAGGTTTACCCAGAACGCTATGGCGGTCTGGACCCTGCCAGCCGCCAGTTATTACACCGCCGCCTCGTGCAGTTGGTGCAACGCACCAATGGCCTCCTCACTCTGGAGCGGATTGTGGGCCATGCGGCCCAGATCTCCCAACAGCAGCAGCAGGAGCGGCGCAGCCAGCGCCAACAGGTTCTTGACTCGATGCCTGAGCCAGGAGCTGATAGTGAGGAACTCCCAGAGGGCTCGGTGAACCTGGGCATGGCATTGCCGATTGCCTCAGATTTCCTTCCCCCCCCCATCGATGGCCACCAGCAAGCTGAGACGACCGAATCCGATGGGGAAAGTGTCCAGGATTCAATGCTTTCGATCTTGGCAGAAGCCTTCCAGGATTGGCAGGGCAATGCCCCTCCTCCTTCCCTAACCCCATGGGAGGGGGAGGGGCTGCCCGCCACCCCAGACAGGCTGTTGGCCTGGATGGGCGGTTTTGAGTTGGCCCTCAGTCGCCGCCTCCGCAACCTCTCCCATGCCCTCAATGGAGAATTGCTGCGGCTTGGCATCAGTCGCACCGTGGTGCCTTTGAACCTGCTGGATGCTGCCCTCGCTGGCGAACTTGAGCTGGTTGAAGCTCCGGCAAACCTGTTGCGCTTGCCCCTGCCGCTGGGCATGGAGCCCGAGTTGGGTCCCATTGCGGCTATGGCTGTCTTGCTCCGTCCAGCGGATCTTGAGCACGAGCTCCCCAAGTTGCGCACCTGCCGCACCCGGATCCAGCAGCACGTCCAGGAAGTGCGCAGAATGGCACAGCATTATCGCCGCATCCAGCGGCGCGTTCGGGCGCTCGAGGCGGAACAGTTGTGGCTGCAGGACATCAATCCGGCCCCGACAGCTCAGAGTCTGCCCCCTTTGAAGCCTGGCTGAAGACCCTGCAGCAGGCGCTGGCTCTCGAGGTCGGCCGGGGGTTCGCCAACCTTCAGGGCCGTCAGAGCTGCTTCAGTGTCTTTCTTGCCCAGCAGTTGGAGCAAGGTCCCAAGGGGCTGCCTGCAGCGGAGCTGGAGCGACTGGTTTCCCTGCGCGAGGGTTTCCTCCGCTATGGCGAGCTTTCCCTCTCCAGACGACAGTCTCTGGTGCGTCAATGCCGGGAGCGCCTGCATGTTCTGCGCCAGGCCCTGCGCCCTGCGCCGGCGGTGACCCCGCCCCGTTTGAGACTCGTGCCAGCCAGCCAGTTGAGCAGCAAGGCTGGGGGCGCCCCTTCCTTTGATGCAGGCACACCCCTTGGTGAGATTTCATGCGTAGGCCCCAAGACCGCTGCTCGCCTGGCCCAGCTGGGCTTGCTGTTGGCGCGCGACCTTATCCACTACTATCCGCGCGATTACCTGGACTACGCCAATCTGGTGCGGATCTCTGGTCTCGAGCCCGGGCGCACCGCCACCATCGTTGCCACGGTGCGCCGCAGCCACGCCTTTGCCAGCCCCCGAAATCCCAACCTTTCGATTCTCGAGTTGCAACTTGTGGATTGCACCGGTCGCATTCGGGTCAGCCGCTTTTTTGCCGGCCGGCGTTATTCGACCCCAGGTTGGCTGAAAACTCAGCAGCGTCAGTTTCCGCCTGGGGCCACCGTCGCAGTCAGTGGACTGGTCAAGGAAACCGCTTATGGCCCAGCTTTTCAGGATCCGCTGATCGAGGTGCTCGAGTCGGCCCAGGCGCCCGTGCGCTCAGGTGCCATTGGCAGGATTCTCCCGGTTTATGGACTCACCGAGGGACTCGGGGCTGACCGTCTGCGCCAGGTGATCGAAGCGGTGCTGCCCTCCGTGCGGGCTTGGCCTGACCCCCTGCCGGAGCCGATCCGTCGCAGCCAGGGGCTTCTCAGTCGTGCCGATGCCCTCACCCAGATCCATGCCCCGGACAACAAAGAGCAGTTGCACGCCAGCAGGCGGCGGTTGGTGTTTGATGAATTCCTGCTGCTCCAGCTCGGTCTGGCCCAGCGCCGATACCAGTTACGTAAGTCCGAAGCACCACCTCTGCTGAGCATGTCCGATGGGGACGGTCTCCTGCAGCGTTTTCTGGCCATACTGCCCTTCTCGCTGACTCAAGCCCAGGAGCGGGTTCTGGCCGAAATCAGGGCTGACCTCTGCCGCCCTCAGCCGATGGCCCGTCTGGTGCAGGGCGATGTGGGTAGTGGAAAGACCGTAGTTGCCCTGGCTTCCTTGCTGTGTGCCATCGAGGCCGGTTGTCAGGGGGCCCTGATGGCACCTACCGAGGTGTTAGCCGAGCAGCACTACCGCAAACTGGGCGAATGGCTGCCCCAGCTGCATGTCAGCTCGGCCCTACTCACCGCCTCAACCCCTGCTCCCCGACGCCGGGCCCTGCTGCAGGATCTGGCCAATGGTCAGCTGCAATTGCTTGTGGGCACCCATGCCCTGCTGGAAGACCCGGTGCAGTTCAACCGACTGGGGCTTGTGGTGGTGGATGAACAGCATCGCTTTGGGGTGCGCCAGCGCAACCGCCTTCTGGCCAAGGGCCCCCAGCCCCACCTGCTGACGATGACAGCCACCCCGATTCCCCGCACCCTGGCCCTCTCCCTGCACGGCGATCTCGATGTCAGTCAGATAGATGGTCTACCTCCAGGGCGCCAGCCGATTAGTACCATCCTGCTCAAGGGCAGCCAGCGGCAGCGGGCCTATGACTTGATCAGGGATCAGGTGGCCCTGGGGCAACGGGCCTATGTGGTGCTGCCCCTAGTTGAAGAATCAGAGAAACTTGACCTGCGCTCAGCGGTGGAGGTCTATCACCAGCTCAACGTTGAGGTGTTCCCGGAACTCCGGGTCGGCCTACTGCACGGTCGCCTCAACAGCCCCGACAAGCAGGCTGCCATCGCCGCCTTTGCCGCCGGTGACACCCAGGTGCTTGTGAGCACGACGGTGGTGGAGGTCGGTGTGGACGTACCCGAGGCCAGCGTGATGCTTATCGACCATGCCGAGCGCTTCGGCCTCGCCCAGCTGCATCAGCTGCGCGGCCGGGTGGGCAGGGGGGCGGCCGCCTCCTACTGCCTGCTGATCAACGACAGCAGCAACCCGCTGGCGGGCCAGCGCTTGGAATTGCTGGCGCGCTCCAGCGATGGTTTCGAGATTGCGGAGATGGACCTGCGCCTGCGGGGGCCGGGTCAGGTGCTGGGTACCCGTCAATCGGGCCTGCCCGATCTTGCCCTGGCCAGCCTCGCTGATGATGGCGATGTATTGGAGCAGGCCCGGGCTGTTGCTCAGAAGATCATCCAGGACGATCCCACTCTGCAGGCCCATCAGGGCCTGGTTCAGGCCCTGGTAGAGCAACGGCGCCGCCAGATGGACCAGGCCGCCTGCCTCAATTGACCGGCTAAATCAGTCATGGCCATGCCCCTGCGTCCCTGGAGCCCGATCCCGATCCAAGACTGCGGTGAGCCGCTGGATCCCCTGGCTCCCACCCTCTGGAAGCTGGAACCCCATCCCTATGTTGCTCTGGGGGCGCCCTATGGCCCAGATGGCAACCCTTTCCTGCTGCGCAGCGGTGTGGTGGTTCGGCTGCTCCAGGCGCAACAGGCCCTCCAGCTGGAGCACCCGGAACTGCGCCTGGCAATCTTTGATGGCTGGCGCCCCCTGGCAGTGCAGAGCTTCATGGTTAAACAGGCCCTGTTGGTTGAGTGTCTCCGTGTCGGCGTTGACCCGGACTCGGCTTCGCACGAGCGGGATCAGGTGGCGATAGAAGTGGGCCGCTTCTGGGCCCCCCCGAGTGCGGACCCTGCCACACCGCCCCCCCACAGCACCGGAGCTGCCGTTGATCTCACCCTGGCATCCCTCTGCGGAGAGCCCCTGGCCATGGGTGGCGCCATCGATACGATCGGGCCCATATCGGAGCCTGGCTTCCACGCGGAAGCAGCTCGCCTTGATCCTGGAGGCGATGCGGCTCGCTGGCACCGGCATCGGCAATGGCTTGCCACCGCCATGGGAGCTGCGGGTTTTGTTCAGCATCCCAATGAATGGTGGCACTTCAGCTGGGGGGACCAGCTGTGGGCTTGGCGCAGCGGGGCCGGGCAGGCGCGCTACGGCAGTATCGGCAGTGACGAGATAGGGAAAGCCTGAAGGCCAGCAGCGGTACGAACCAGCGGCTGTTATGCCCCTGCGGCCAACCAGGCCTTGACCGTATGGCGTCCACTCTCGACCACGAAATCCCCCAGACTGTGGCCATTACCGCTGCTCTGCCAGGCCTGCAAAAGGGGCTCCAGAGTGATTTCGAGGTCTGTCAGGAGCATTTTGTCAAGGTAAGGCTCCGCCAGGCGGCTGAGGTTGGGCGTTCCACCGAGCCACAGTTGGTACTGGCCAACTCCACTGCCTACCAGCCCGATCTCTGCCATGTAAGGGCGTGCGCAGCCATTGGGGCAGCCGGTCATGCGTACCAGCACAGAGCGGGAGATGCCGTTGCGCCGCAGCAGAGTGTCAAGTCTCTCCAGCACCCCCGGCAGAACCCGCTCTGCCTCGGTCACTGCCAGGCCGCAGAGGGGCAGGGCTGGGCAGGCCAGGGCGTGGCGAGCCAGGGGGGCTGGGCTCTCAGGATTCTCGTAGCCCAGAGCGGCAAGAGCCTCCCGCACACTTGCGCGCTGGGAAGTGCCGATGTTGCAAAGCAGCACATCCTGATTTGGCGTCAGACGCACCTCCAGTTTGTAGGTGGCCACCAGCCGGCGCAGGCCGGCTTTGAGCTCCCCTGCAAGCCGCCCGCTGAGAACGGGCAAACCGACAAACCAGAGCCCCCGGGCCTGGCGGTGCCAGCCGAGGTAATCCTCCAGCCTGGTCTTGGGTTCAGGGCGCATGGCCTTGATCAGATGGCTGAAATAGTTGGCCTGGAGCTCCTGTTTGAACCAGGTCACCCCCCGATCGTGGATCAGGTACTTCATCCGGGCATGGCGTCTCTGCTCCCGGTCACCGTGGTCCCTCTGCAGGGCGAGAATCGATTGCACCAGATCCAGCAGATGTTCGCTGGCCACATAACCGAGGGGGTCGGCCGTGCGGGCAAAGGTTTCCTCCCGATTGTGGGTGCGGCCCATCCCGCCACCTACGTAGACATTGCAGCCCTTGGGTTTGCCTTGGGGATCGCAGAACAGCACCAGGCCGATGTCCTGGGTGAGCAGGTCCACCGAGTTGTCCCCGGGGACGGTTACGGCCACCTTGAATTTGCGCGGTAGGTAAGCGGTTCCATAGAGAGGCTCGCTGCTGTTGCCGCTGAAAACTCCGCCCTCCTGCTGGCGGGCCCTTACTGTTTTGACCCTGTTGCTGGGTTTGATCCGGTAGGTGAGTTCGCCATCCACCCAGATGTCTAAGTAGGACCCTTCGGCAGCCTGGGGGGTGAGCAGGTCGGCAATGTCGTCGGCCAGTCGACGGGCGGCCGGGTAGGCGCCTCTTTCAAAGGGTGCCGCCGGGGCCATCACATTTCGGTTGATGTCACCACAGGCGGAGAGGGTGGAGCCGAGATGGCGCACGATCGTGCCGATCACCTCCTTGAGGTTCTCCTTGCGGACGCCGTGCATCTGAAAGGCCTGGCGGGTGGTTGCCCGCAGGGTGCCGTTGCCGAGCCTGTCGGCCAGCTCGTCGATGGCCAGATAGAGACCAGCCGGAACCCGGCCGCCGGGGTTGCGCAGACGCAACATCATCTGCCAATCCTTTTCTTCTCCCTTGCGGCGGTTGTCCCGGTTGTCCTGCTGGTAGCTGCCGTGAAATTTCAGGATCTGGATCGCGCCATCACTGAAATTGGGGGCCCCGTTGCCAAGTTCGCTCAGCAGGGGCTCCTTGAGGTGGCCACTGTTGGTCTTGAGCTGTTCAAATTTCGACGGACACTTACTGGTAGGAGCCTGGCTACTACTGGATCCGTCCATGACATCTGGCATCGGGTCCGGGGCACAACGCTCGACGACCCTGAAGTTAGCGAATGGCGTTCAATAAAGTCGCGCTGGTTTGCCCTTGCCCCTTGTCGACCTTTCTGCTCGAAATCGGCACCGAGGAAATGCCTGCAGATTTTGCCAGGCTGGCCCTGCCCCAGCTTCAGCAAGTGGTTGCTTGCGATCTGGCCAGTCTGCGACTGAATCCTTGCGAGATTCGCTGCACCAGCACCCCCCGGCGGCTGGTGCTCTGGGTGGATGGCCTGCCGGATCGGCAGCCAGACCTGGAGGAGGAGCGCAAAGGGCCTCCTGCAGCGCAGGGCTGGAAGGATGGCCAGCCGACCGCGGCGGCCCATGGTTTCGCCAGACGTTGTGGTGTGGCCGCTGAGGCATTGCAGGTACGCGATACCCCCAAGGGTGCCTTTGTCTTTGCTCGATGCGTCGCGACGGGCAGGCCCACGCTGAATGTGCTGTCTGAGCAGATCCCCCAGTGGCTCGCTGCTCTTCAGGGACGGCGTTTCATGCGCTGGGGTGGGGGGGAGACCCGCTTTTCCAGGCCGGTGCGCTGGTTGCTGGCCTTTCTTGATGCCATCCCGGTGCCCGTCACACTGCTGGGAAGTGACCCACCCATCAGCACCACGACATTCAGCCGTGGCCATCGACTCCACTGCACCAACGTGGAGATCAGTAGCGCCCAGTCCTATTTCCAGGCCCTGGCAGAGGCCGGAGTCGTGGTGGATCGGGAGCGCCGCGCCGCGCTGATCCGTGCGGCCATAGACCAGGCTGCCGCTGCCCACCGCTCTGATGCAGATATGCCCGACAGCCTTTTTTGCGAGCTGGTCGATCTGGTTGAGTCGCCCTCCCTGCTGGAAGGCTGTTTTGCCGACCATTACCTCGACCTCCCCGCTGAAGTGCTCAGCACCGTGATGCGCTCCCACCAGCGCTATGTGCCCCTTTACCGCCGGGAGCGCAGCAATGATCCCCTCGGTCTGGACGCCCGCCAGATGCTCTTGCCCCGCTTCCTGTGCATTAGCAATGGGCTCCCCGCTGCGGCGGCAACCGTGGCCCGCGGCAATGAGCGGGTATTGGGGGCCCGCCTTGCCGATGCCGAGTTCTTTGTTCGTGCAGACCGAGCCGTAGCAAGTATCGACCGGCGTGATCTGCTGGCACGCGTCACCTTCGCCGCAGGCCTGGGGAGCCTGCTGGAACGCACTGAAAGGCTGGAGTGGTGCACCGATGTGCTGCTCGAGCAACTGGAGCTTCCGCCTGGCAGTGCGGAGCATGCCCGCCGCGCCGCCCACCTCTGCAAACACGATCTGGTGAGCCAGCTGGTCGGGGAGTTCCCGGAGCTCCAGGGAGCGATGGGTGGAAAATACTTGCTGGCTGAGGGTGAGCCCCGTGGGGTTGCCTTGGCCGTGCTGGAACACTATCTGCCCCGGGGAGCTGGTGATGCCCTGCCCAGCTCCCCGGCTGGAGCAGTTCTGGCCCTTGCTGAACGGCTGGAGCTGCTCTTGAGCATCTTTGCCAAAGGAGAACGACCCACCGGCTCCTCTGACCCCTACGCCCTGCGGCGTGCTGCTCAGGGACTCCTGCAGATTCTCTGGGATAGGGGCTGGCGCCTGGACCTCAACGCCCTGCTGAAGCGATCTGCTCTCCACTGGAACCAGCTGCTGCCGCACCTGGACCTGGACGCCCACCTTCTCACCTCTGATCTGGCCGAATTTCTGCGTCAGAGACTGGTGACCCTGTTGGAAGAGGACGGCAATGACAGTGACCTGGTGCAGGCCGCCGCAGGTCAGACAGTTCCGCTCGAACGGGTGCTGGGAGACCCCCAGGACGCAAGACTGAGAGTGTCCCTGCTGGCAGAGCTGCGCCGCAGGGATGAGCTGTCGGCACTACGGGCTGTTGTCACCCGGGCCGCGCGACTTACGGAATACGCCCAGCTGAGTACCAGCGTACTGAGTGCCGATGGGGTGGTTGCCCCCGAACTGTTCGAAAAGGACAGCGAGGCGGCCATGCTCGAAGTTGTGTCAACACTCGAACCGATTGCCCTGGCGGACACGCCTGATCGATACAGCCAGCTGGCCCGAGGCCTGGCCGCAGGGGCAGACGCCCTGGCGGCATTCTTTGATGGGGAGCAGAGCGTGATGGTCATGGCCGAGGATCAGGCTGTGCGCACCAACCGACTCAATCTGCTCTCAGTGCTCCGCAATCAGGCATCGATACTCGCGGACTTCAGCCGGTTAAATGGATAAGGGTCTCGGAGTTGATGGCTTACTTGGCTGTCAGCAGAGCTTCCCGCTCCAGTTCCTGCTTGCCATGAATTGGTCTAGGAGCCTGGCCAGGAACCTTGATTCCACCTTTGATGGGGCTCAGCGCGAGCATGGAGTTGACCTCGGCCTCTTCTCGAACCGCACTTCTGACTGGTGAGTAGCCCTCGGGTGCCAAGGCATTTCCCCTAAGTATCGAGCCCAGGGTCAGCAGGGTGAGTTTCAGCTGTTGCCAGGGGTTCATCGTGACAACTCGCTTGTACAAATAGCTGTCAAATGTAAGGCTTTGAACGTCTTTGTCGTCACACATTTCTACGAATGCTTCACGCGCTGCGTCATTGCGATAAAAAATATTCTGTAGAATTTCCAGCACTTTGTAGGTGGCGCCGTACTTGCGGTCCCACTTTTTCAGGTACATCTTGAGTTCCCGCTCACTTGGCACCCGACTACCAGAGGCACTGGCTTCAACAATCTCCTCGGCGCACATACGACCGCTCTTGGCAGCAAAGTAAATACCTTCACCAGAGCTTTTAGTTACGTAGCCGGCCGCATCGCCAACCAAGGCCATGCGGCCCACAACCCGCCTGGGCCTTGGATGTTCGGGAATCGGGTGGGCTTCCACTTTGATCACCTCACCGTGGACCAACCTTTTCTTTGCCCGCTCGCGAATACCAACCTGGAGACTCTTGATCAGTCCCTGGTTCTGTTGCATGGTACCTGTACCTACGGCCACATGGTCGTATTTTGGGAAAACCCAAGCATAAAAGTCAGGCGACACATCGGTGCCGACGTACATCTCTGCGAGATCTTCGTAATACTTCATTTCCTCTTTCGGCAGCCTGATACGCTCCTGGAAGGCGATTGCCACGTTGTAGTCGCCGGCATCCATGGCCTTTGCTACTCGGCTGTTGGCTCCATCGGCGCCAATGATTAGATCAACCTCCAGGCTTTTCGACTCGCCCGTTGCCTCGCCGCCCGCATAGTCAGAGTAGGTGAGTGTGTAAGGACCCTGGCGTTGGGAACCCGTATCGATTCTGGTCACCAAACCATTGATCAACTTGGCGCCGAGCTTGGAGGCCCGTTCGCGAAGATAACCGTCTAAAACCTCTCTACGACACATACCTATATATTCATCTTTGTTTTCTAGATTGATATCCACCTCCCGATTGGAAGGGGAAATCATTTTCATGTGGCGAACCTTGCGGTCGATAATTGATTCTGGTAGCTCAAATTCGTTGACCATGCAGAGTGGAATTGCTCCACCACAGGGCTTGGCGTTATCCAGCTTGCGCTCAAAGATCCAGGTTTCTATGCCGGCTTTGGCAAGCACTTCAGCCGCACAGGCACCACTCGGACCGCCACCCACCACTGCCACACGCAACATCGCAAATCAGCTCCAGAATTGATGATGTTGCTTTGAAGCTAACACCGCAGGTTGGTCGGTTGGCTGCGTCCAAGCCCCACCCCCTTAGGATTGTCTCCTGATCGATGGGTGATCGATGCAGTTGGGAGACCCGCGTGAACCTTCGCAATCCGAGTGGCTCAGGTCACGCATCCGCTAAGCAGCCCCGGGCAGTAGACGACATCCCTGTCGCCAGAAGGACTACACCGCAGACGAATCGGAAAAACCCTTGGCTGCTCCGTCTGCCCCTTGCCGGAGCAGGCCTGTTGCTCGGCCTGGGGTTTCTGTTACTGACCCGTCCAAGGCTTCTGGGGGAACTGTTCGGGCTGCCTCCGGTGAGTGGCCTTGATGCTCGACTGGGCCCGGATGGACGCCTTCTGGGTCATTTCCCCTATGGCGAGCTCCCAGGCTCTCAGCTTGTGTCTGTAGCGCCTGGATTGGCGTTGCAGAGCGATGCGGCAAGGTCCATGCTGGCAATGCAGCGCGATGCCGCCGAGAGTGGGGTACGCCTTGTAGTGCTGAGTGCCTTTCGACCGGTGGCTCTCCAGCAGGAGTTGTTTTTCGACATCAAGGCAGAGCGGGCTCAGAGCGCGAGGGAAAGGGCGATGGTGAGTGCTCCCCCCGGCTTCTCCGAACACAGCACTGGTTACGCAGTGGATCTGGGCGATGGCACCGAGCCTGCTACCAACCTGGCCCCTTCCTTCGACCAGACAGCTGCCTTTGCCTGGCTTCAGGCCCATGGGGCCAGGTACCACTTCACGCTTTCCTTCCCCCGGAACAACCCCCAGGGAGTGAGTTACGAGCCCTGGCACTGGCGATTTGAGGGAAGCGCCGAGGCTCTCAAGGTGTTTGAACAGGCCCTGCGTCTGTCAGGTTGACAGGTGAAAGGATGCTGGATTGGGAGGGGGCTTAAGCAGTGGGGGTCTCAGCAGGGTTAGGTTAGCGTCGGTCAGTTGTCTGCCCCAAGTTGTGGCGGACCTTTCAATTAAGCTGAAAAGCCTTCGTCTCTATGAGCAGCGGCCCCCACCCTGGCACGCCAATTCGCAATATTGCGATCATCGCCCACGTTGATCACGGCAAAACTACCCTGGTAGATGCCCTGCTCACCCAGTCTGGCATCTTCCGCGAGGGAGAGGCGGTGCCCACATGCGTAATGGATTCAAACGACCTTGAGAGGGAACGGGGAATCACCATTCTTTCAAAGAATACGGCGGTTGATTACGAAGGCATCCGTATCAATATCGTAGACACCCCAGGCCACGCTGACTTTGGCGGTGAAGTGGAGCGGGTCCTGGGAATGGTTGACGGCTGCCTTCTTATTGTTGATGCAAACGAGGGCCCCATGCCCCAAACTCGTTTCGTGCTCAAGAAAGCCCTTGAAAAGGGCCTGCGCCCGATCGTGTTTGTCAACAAGATTGACCGGGCCAGGGTTGATCCAGAAATCGCAGTTGACAAGGTTCTTGATCTATTTCTGGAGCTGGGTGCCGACGACGATCAGTGTGATTTCCCATACCTATTTGGCAGCGGCATGGGCGGATATGCCAAGCCTGACATGAAAACAGAGAGTGACACAATGATGCCACTCTTCGAGGCAATTCTGCGTCATGTTCCACCTCCAGTTGGTGATCCAGAGAAGCCCCTGCAGCTGCAGGTGACCACTCTTGACTATAGCGATTTCTTAGGCCGGATAATGATTGGCCGTATCCATAACGGTACCATTAAAGCAGGTCAACCTGCTGCCCTGATCAGAGATGATGGCAGTATCAAACGCAGTCGTATAAGTAAGTTGCTTGGTTTCCGTGGACTCCAGCGCGTTGAGATTGAAGAGGCCCGCGCTGGCGATCTGGTGGCGGTGGCTGGCTTTGACGAGGTGAACATAGGCGAGACAATCGCCTGCCCGGACCATCCAGAAGCCCTACCACTGATCCGGGTTGATGAACCTACCCTACAGATGACCTTTGTAATTAACGATTCTCCCTTTGCCGGCAAGGAAGGCAAATTTGTAACCAGTCGCCAGGTGCGCGATCGTCTCCAGAAAGAACTGCTCACCAACGTTGCCCTGCGGGTAGAGGACACCGATTCACCTGACCGCTGGTCGGTGAGCGGCCGCGGTGAACTTCACCTCGGCATTTTGATTGAAACAATGCGCCGTGAGGGTTATGAATTCCAGGTCTCCCAGCCCCAGGTGATCTTCCGCACCATTGACGGTACCCCTTCCGAGCCCTACGAAACCCTTGTCCTCGACGTCCCCGAAGAAGCGGTAGGAGCCTGCATTGAGAAGCTCGGCACCCGCAAAGCTGAGATGCAGAATATGGAAAACACCAACGACGGTCGTACCCAGTTGGAGTTCGTTGTGCCGGCTCGCGGCCTGATCGGCTTTCGTGGTGAGTTCATCCGCGCAACCCGAGGGGAGGGAATTATGAGCCACTCTTTCCTCGACTACCGGCCAATGCAAGGTGATATGGACAACCGCCGTAACGGCGTTTTGATCGCATTTGAGGAGGGCACCGCGACTTTCTATGCCCTTAAGGGAGCAGAGGATAGGGGGCAGTTTTTCGTTACTCCTGGCACCAAGGTCTACAAAGGTATGATTGTCGGTGAACATAACCGTCCACCCGACCTCGAGTTGAACGTTTGCAAGGCCAAACAGGTGACAAATATTCGTTCAGCCGGCGCCGAAGTTCTTGACACTCTTCAGGCCCCAATCCAAATGACCCTTGAGCGAGCCCTCGAATACATTGGCCCCGATGAGATGCTTGAAGTTACGCCCGAATCGATAAGGCTGCGGAAGCTGCCTTCCAGAAAAGCTGCCAAGCGTTGATCGGTGACCCTGTCGGAGCTCCGTGATCTGCCCCATGATCCTGAAGAAGAGGGTTTGATTGCCGACCCTCGCTTGGATCATGCCATTCTTCTTTTCAATAGGGGCGACTGGTATGACTGCCATGATTGCCTTGAGGAGCTTTGGCACGAGACCTCTGGTGCCACTCGCTCGATCCTGCAGGGAATCTTGCAGATCGCGGTAGCAGAATTACACCATGAACGCGGCAACCTGCGCGGATCAACAATTCTTATGGGCGAGGGGCTTGGCCGCATCCAGGGGAATCGGGATGGGGGCCTCAACCTGGACCTGGCCACCCTATGCAGGCAGGTAACTGAACGCTTGCTTGCCTTGCAGCAGCATCGCCCCCTCAAAGGACTGGATCTGCCCTTTTTGGCGCCAAAAAAAATTCAACCATAGTTATTTTCTCATTCCCTATTTAGTATCCTAACCGTTCTTCTATTTATCCGCTTTGAATTCTCTTTTTGGGTCAATGCTGAAACTCTTACTGCCTTTATGCCTATTGTCCTCATTTCACCCTGTGGCAGCACAGGAAAACTTCCAGGGGGACTCCAGGCCCCGTGCAGGCTTGCCACCTAGTCAGGGAGCTGGGCCAAGCAGTGAAATGACTCCGGCAGTTAGTCGCAAGGAAATGCCTCTGACCGGTTTAGTCACTATCGAATCCGATCTCCAAAAAGCTGATAACAGCACTGGAGTTGTCACTGCCAGCGGCAATGTACGAATTCTCTACGCTGATAGGGGGGTCGTGGCTACAGCCAAGCAAGCCCAATATTTTAGCAAAGAAGGAAGGGTTGTGCTCAGTGGGGAGGTGGATGTTAAGCAGGATAATGGAAATAGTATACGTGCCGAGAAAATTATATATTTAGTTGATCGTGAGAGAATAATTGCTGAACCTGCAGCGGGTGAGCAGGTGATCATTCATTACTTTTTAAATTCGCCAATTGGGCCTGGAATTGGAAATTCAAATGTTCAAAAGCCTCAGAGTCCATGAGTGTAGAGTTATTCGATGTTGTGTTATCGATTGGCAAGAGATGCCTGGTCAACCATGTCTCGCTTAAATTTGAGCAGGGTGAGGTTGTTGGCCTGCTTGGTCCCAATGGAGCCGGTAAAACTACTACTTTTGGATTAGTTACCGGCCTACTGCGTCCAGATAGTGGCAAGGTATTAATGGATGGCAGGTCGATCGCCCATTTACCGATGCCAAGGCGAGCCCAGATGGGAATTGGATATCTTCCTCAAGAACCCAGCGTATTCAGGCAGTTAACAGTTCGTGAGAATTTAAAACTTGCATTGCAGGAAAGTCGAGCACCCCGCCGCTTGAGAAGGAATCGAATTGATTCCTTGATTTCGGATTTTCATCTTGGTGAATTCCAGGATCGTCTCGGCTATCAACTGTCCGGTGGAGAGCGCCGCCGCTGTGAAGTGGCGCGCGCCTTGGCAGTCGGAGAGAATGGCCCCTCCTACCTGCTGTTGGATGAACCGTTTGCTGGCGTTGATCCAATCGCCGTCGGTGACCTGCAAAGTCTCATTCAGCAGCTACGCTCCCGTGGTATGGGATTGTTGATTACGGATCATAATGTCAGGGAAACCTTAGCCATAACTGACCGAGCCTATATCCTGTCTGAAGGCCGCATATTGGCGTCAGGCACATCCCACTCTATCGCAGCTGATCCACTTGTTCGCCGTCATTATCTTGGGGAGGATTTTAGAATTTGAATTTTTTCTTTATTAACAAGTTCTTTAGCCGCCAATGGCTAAGGTTTCCCCTATTGGATCGCTGGATCCTGGCCGAGCTTCTGCCACCTCTATTGTTCGGCATAGGCGCATTTACTGCAGTTAGTTTTTCTGTAGGCGCTGTTTTCGAGATACTGCGTAGAATTTCCGAAACATCAGTTCCCTTTAGTGACGTTGTAAAGATCCTTTTATTGCAACTGCCGTCGTTTATGGTTATTTCTTTCCCGATGGCAACGTTAATGGCCGCTCTGCTAAGTTATGGCAAACTGGCTTCAACTAGTGAGTTGACAGCATTGCGAAGTGTAGGAGTCCCAGAGTGGCGAATGGTAGTGCCGGGGGTTTCTTTAGCATTAATCATGATGCTTTTGACGTTGACCTTCAACGAGTGGGTTGTGCCAAATACCATGTATCAATCAAAAGCCCTGCTTGATCGCTCACTTGGCAGATCGGTTATTGGCCAGTCTGCTGAAAATATTATATATTCTAAATTTGGTGAGATAAAAAATGGTGAAGCCTCGGTCTCCAGGGGGCTGACTACTTTTTTTGCCGCTAGAGAATATAAGGGAGGTAGCATGTACGGAATTACAGTGCTTGATCTCAGTGATATTAACCGCCAGATTCTTCTGCAGGCCCAGTCTGGTAGTTGGATGGAGAGCCAAGGCAGCTGGGAATTCAGGGACGGAATGATTTCAGTTTTACCTTCAGGAAAAGATAAACAGCTTACATCTGGAGAGTTTGAGAGGTACATCTTCAAGCTTGGTATGGAGCCCATCCAGGCTGCAAAGCTTCCCAAGGATTTTGATGTATTTTCAAATACCTTGACAGTTGGTCAAGCAATGACCGCGGAGCGTCTGCTAAGGGAGTCTGGCCAGATAAAGAGAGCCCGGAAATTTCAGGTGAGAATTCAAGAGAAGTTCTCATTTCCGGCAGTATGCCTTGTTTTCGGTTTGCTTGGCTCCACCCTTGGCAGTCGACCGACATCCAAGCAGAGCAACAGCAAGGGCTTTGGCATGACTGTGATATTCCTGTTTGTCTATTATCTTGGTGCTTACATATTCAGCATGATCGGAGTTAACGGTTTCCTGCCCCCATTTGTTGCAGCATGGGCGCCGGTTTTGCTGGGCCTGTCAACAGGAGGGTACCTATTATTCCGTTCTAGCCGCTAAGTGATGCCTTTTCAAACCATGATCATACAAGATATGTTGTTCTTTGCCCTATTCTTCTCGTGCCGCGTGTGAGCTTGGTTCTGGTTGGTTTGCCATATTCTTTAACGCCTCGCGAGCCCATATGTGCACCACTACCGATTATGATCTGATGGCATCGGATTATGTGAGTGTTGCCAGATCCTGTTCTCTTCCTTGGCTTCACGGCGTTTGGCCTGTTGCTGTTGGTTTTGCCCCTTTCCTTCTGGGCCCTGAGTGGTGGCCAATCCAGCAAGGCCGCTCGCCTTTTGGTCGCTGCAGCAAACCTTTGCCTGACGGCCCAATTGGTGCTGCGTTGGTGGGAATCGGGCCATTTCCCCATCAGCAACCTCTATGAGTCACTCTGTTTTCTCACCTGGGCCTGCACCCTGACCCAGTTGCTTGTGGAACGAATCTGGTGTTCTCCCTTGGTAGCAGCGGCAGCCACCCCTATGGCTCTCGGCTGTGTGGCATTTGCGAGTTTTGCCCTGCCGGAGCGACTTCAGGAAGCATCGCCCCTGGTGCCTGCGCTTCGCTCCAGCTGGTTGGTAATGCACGTAAGCGTGATCATGCTCAGCTATGCGGCCTTACTGGTCGGATCCCTCCTATCGGTGGCAGTGTTATTCACCGATCGTGGCCAGAGCCTCGAGTTGCGTAGCAGTTCAATCGGCAGCGGAGGCTATCGCCAGGCCAGGTTCGCCATTGCCACCGACGGCATTCGTGCCAGCAGCGCAACCCCATTCCAGCTCAGCAGTGTGAACTTACCTGAGGTTGAACAACTTGACTCTCTAAGTTACCGGACAATCGCAGTTGGATTTCTCCTGTTATCAGTAGGGCTGGTCAGTGGCGCGGTCTGGGCTAATGAAGCATGGGGCAGCTGGTGGAGCTGGGACCCAAAGGAAACATGGGCTCTGATCTGCTGGCTTGTCTATGCGGCCTATCTCCACACCCGGCTGATCCGCGGCTGGCAAGGACGCAGGCCAGCTCTTGTAGCCACAGCAGGTCTTGTGGTGATTGCGGTCTGCTACATAGGCGTCAACCTTTTGGGGATTGGCCTACATAGCTACGGATGGTTTTTTGACAGCTGATTTTTTCCAGGAACTCAGAGACTGACAAGTATGACCAGAAACCCTATGCCGAGACTGGTTCTGGGCGTTTACTGTTTCGTATTCCTGTGATAGCTACCCCATAATCCGGTTGGTTGAAAATTCCCGAACCGCTGACGATCGCATTAGCACCGGCCTCTATCACTTTCCATGCATTGTCCGCCTTGATGCCCCCATCTACCTCAATCCAGGGGTCCAGGCCCCGTTCATCGCACATGCGGCGCAGGGAGCGGATTTTCTGTACCTGGTTTTCAATGAAGCTCTGACCACCAAAGCCCGGATTTACGCTCATGACCAACACCAGATCGCAGAGCTCAAGGCAATATTCGAGGCTGTCGATGGGAGTGCTGGGGTTAAGCACTGCTCCCGCCAGTTTGCCGAGATCCTTGATCTGGGCAAGGTTGCGGTGCAGGTGTGGGCAGGCTTCCACTTGCACAGAAATGATGTCTGCTCCCGCTTTGGCGAATTCTGCAACGTAGTTTTCAGGCTCAACTATCATCAGGTGAACGTCGAGGACCTTGTTTGTAACAGGCCTGAGGGCTTTCACGATCAAGGGGCCAATTGTGATGTTGGGCACGAAGCGGCCATCCATCACGTCAACGTGAATCCAGTCAGCCCCCGCCTCGTCGACGGCACGCACGTCTTCGCCAAGGCGGGAGAAATCCGCCGAGAGAATCGACGGGGAGATCACCAGGGGTTTTGTGCTCATGCTCGCGGGACCGGGGATGATTGGAGATTGATTGTAGGTAGTTGGTGGCAGGGGCATCGGCACTGATACAGTTACGCGTGCTTCAAGGCGCAAAGCCCAGCAGTGCCAGGCACCTATGCCCCTTCACTGCCAGGCCCAAACCATGACCTGAAGCCCATTCCCCTGCCGGATCACCGTGGATCGCACCTTAATCCAGGAAATTCTCGAGGTCGTTGAGCAAGCCGCCATCGCTTCAGCCGAATTGACCGGCTTGGGCAAGAAGGATGAAGCTGATGCCGCTGCGGTCGAGGCCATGCGCGAGCGCATGGGCCGGATCCAGATGCAGGGCCGCATCGTGATCGGCGAGGGAGAAAGGGACGAGGCCCCCATGCTCTACATAGGTGAGGAAGTCGGTAGTGGCACCGGGCCCGGAGTGGACTTTGCAGTTGATCCCTGTGAAGGCACCAATCTCTGTGCCAACAGTCAGCGTGGCTCGATGGCGGTTTTGGCAGCCTCGGATCGGGGTGGGCTGTTCAATGCTCCCGACTTCTACATGAAGAAGCTGGCAGCGCCGCCGGCAGCCAAAGGGATGGTAGACATTCGTAAGTCGGCCACTGAAAACATAGCCATACTCAGTCAGTGCCTTGGCCTTGCTGCCAGCGAGCTGACGATCGTGGTGATGGATCGGGCCCGCCACAAAGAGCTGATCGCCGAGATCAGGGCCACCGGTGCCCGTGTGCAGCCGATCTCAGATGGCGATGTTCAGGCGGCCATAGCCTGTGGTTTCGCCGGCACCGGAACCCACTGTCTCATGGGAATTGGAGCTGCGCCTGAAGGCGTCATCTCAGCAGCGGCCATGCGCGCCCTGGGCGGACATTTTCAGGGTCAGTTGGTCTACGACCCGGCTGTAGCTCAGACCTCTGAGTGGGCAGATTACACCAAGGAGGGAAATATCGCTCGCCTTAACGAAATGGGGATCACAGAAGTTGATAAAATTTATGAGGCCGAAGAGCTGGCTTCCGGAGAGAATGTTGTGTTTGCCGGCAGTGGCATCACCGATGGCCTGCTATTTCATGGGGTCAAATTTGAAAAGGATTGCACCCGCACAAGCTCCCTTGTGATTAGCACCCTTGACAATTCAGCCCGCTTCACAAACACCATTCACATTAAGCCGGGTGCTAAAAATATCGCCCTGAGCTGACTCCCATACCATCCGAGCACAGCCGCCTGCCTTCATGCACATTGCCGTTGTAGGACTGAGTCATCGAACGGCTCCAGTGGAGATCCGGGAGCGTCTCAGCATCCCAGAGCAGTGCATGGAGGCATCACTTCAGAAACTGAAGTCCAACGATCAGGTGCTTGAGGCTTCAATCCTCAGTACCTGCAACCGCTTGGAAATTTATACACTCCTGAGGCATCCTGAACAGGGCATTAACGCGGTCGGTTCGTTCCTCAGCCAGTACTCGGGGCTTTCAGTTGACGAGCTCAATCCCCACCTATTCGCCTTTCATCATGAGGAGGCGATTTCCCACTTACTTAGGGTTTCAGCCGGTCTCGATTCGCTCGTGCTGGGTGAGGGGCAGATTCTCGCCCAAGTGAAGAAGATGGTGCGACTGGGCCAGGAAAACCATTCCGTAGGCCCAATCCTCAATCGTCTGCTCAATCAAGCGGTGAGCAGCGGAAAAAGGGTACGCACTGAAACTAACCTGGGTACCGGAGCAGTGTCGATCAGCTCCGCAGCTGTCGAGCTTGCCCAGCTGAAGCTTGGCCAGGCCCGTGGTGTTAATGAACTTGTGCCATTGGACCAGGAACAGGTCGCCGTCGTGGGCGCTGGCCGGATGGCGCGTCTACTCCTCCAGCACCTTCAGGCAAAGGGTTGTCGTGGAGTGGTCCTACTTAACCGTACCGTAGCCAGAGCCGAACTTCTAGCAGCTGATATCCCCGCCCTTCCTGTCCAGTGTCGTCCCCTCGACGACCTGGATCACTGTCTAAGTACATGTTCACTCGTATTCACGAGCACTGCCGCTGATGTGCCAATCATCTCGGCCGACAGGCTGGCAGGTCTTAACAGACGTTCCAGCCTGATGCTCATCGACATCGGCGTACCACGCAACATCGCGGCTGACACCTCGGCATTGGCGGGCGTCCAGTCCTATGACGTTGATGATCTGCAGGAGGTTGTCACCCGAAACCAGGAATCGCGCAGGGAAATGGCTGCTGAGGCCGAGCTCCTGCTGGAGGACGAGGCAAGGCAGTTTCTCGAATGGTGGGATGGCTTGGAGGCCGTGCCCGTCGTCAACCGGCTACGACGGCAATTGGAGGATATCCGCGAGCAGGAACTCCAGAAGGCCCTGAGCCGGATGGGGCCAGACCTCTCCGCCCGCGAACGCAAGGTAGTGGAAGCATTGAGCAAGGGAATCATCAACAAGATCCTCCATACCCCTGTGACCAATCTGAGGGCCCCGCAACCTCGGCAGCATCGCCGCACAGCGATGCAGGTGCTGCTTGAGCTCTTTGAGCTCAAGGACCATCTCCCTGAAGCCTGAGTGGTCAGGCTGCGACTGACAGCAGAGCAGCTTCCGTCTCCTATGCAACAGTTCGTGCCACCGCCGACCAAAAGGCTCGCCCTCGGGTCAGCCGCTCCAGTACGGTCTCCACGAAGACCAGCCGGTAGCAGGATTCATGAAACGGGTACTGGCGATCATTCTGGGGGGCGGCGCTGGAACCCGTCTCTTCCCGCTTACCAAGCTGCGTGCCAAGCCAGCTGTTCCCCTGGCTGGTAAGTATCGACTGATTGATATTCCAATCAGCAATTGCATTAACTCTGAAATAAATAAAATATACGTACTTACCCAGTTTAACAGCGCATCTCTCAATCGTCACCTGACGATGAGTTACAACCTGTCAGCTGGTTTTGGGCAGGGCTTTGTTGAAGTGCTGGCCGCCCAACAAACTCCCAATAGCCCAAGTTGGTTTGAGGGTACGGCTGATGCCGTCAGGAAATACCAGTCCCTTTTCCACGAGTGGGATGTAGACCATTACCTGATCCTTTCTGGTGACCAGCTCTATCGGATGGATTATGGCCGTTTTGTCAAGCACCATATAGATACCGGCGCCCAGCTGACCGTTGGGGCTCTTCCTGTGGATGCCGCCCAGGCTGAAGGGTTCGGGTTGATGCGCACCAGCCCAGATGGTCGAATCCTGGAATTCAGGGAAAAGCCCAAAGGCGATCAGCTTGTTCAGATGCGTGTTGACACCCAAGCCCTGGGGCTCTCCACTGAAGAGTCCCTTAAACGGCCCTATCTGGCCTCGATGGGGATTTATGTCTTCAGCAGGGAAACCATGTTCGACCTGTTGAATAAGCACCCAACCTCAACGGATTTTGGCAAGGAAATTATTCCGGCCTCATTGGAGCGTGGCGACCGGCTCCAAAGTTATCTATTCGATGACTACTGGGAAGATATCGGGACTATTGGTGCTTTCTACGAAGCAAATCTTGCCCTTACTGACCAGCCAAA
Source organism: Synechococcus sp. (assembly GCA_035284945.1). GTDB lineage: Bacteria > Cyanobacteriota > Cyanobacteriia > PCC-6307 > Cyanobiaceae > Cyanobium_A. Next base: position 128,029 of record JAYKGS010000098.1, on the reverse strand, counting down.
TCCGGCTTTTTCATTCTACGACGAACAATTTCCTATTTACACCCGTCCTCGCTATTTGCCACCTAGTAAACTTCAAGATGCCCAGATCACAGACTCAATAATTGGGGAAGGTTCATTACTGAAATCCTGCAGTATCCACCACTGTGTCCTTGGGGTTCGCTCCCGAGTAGAGGATGAGGTGGTCCTCCAGGACACTCTGGTGATGGGAGCTGATTACTTTGAATCTGCTGAACAACGCCTTTCTTTGCGTCAACAGGGAGGCATACCGGTTGGGGTTGGTCAGGGGACCACGGTCAAAAGGGCAATCCTCGACAAAAATGTGCGCATCGGCAACAACGTGACGATCGTCAACAAGGACCACCTTGAGGAGGCCGACAGGCCGGAGTTCAGCTTCTATATCCGCAACGGCATCGTGGTGGTGGAGAAAAATGGTTCGATTGCCGATGGAACCGTCATCTAGCCCCAAACTCATGGCGAATATCCGGGTGCCATGCCAGGGGTTGCTGACATGATTGCCACCAAGTTGTGACGGAATATTCAGCACCTCGACGCCGCTAGCCACACTGAAGTGCAAACGGATTCAGTTTCCAGCGATGGGCAAGGCTCATTTCGGCCTGATAGGTCTTGGGGTCATGGGTGAAAACCTTGTGCTCAATGCCGAGCGCAACGGTTACTCATCGGTTGTCTACAACCGCACCTACGCCAAGACCCTGGAGTTCCTGGCCGGTCGTGGAGCCGGCAAGGACATCGTGGGTGCGGAAACCCTCGAGCAGTTCGTCGCCGCCCTGGAACGGCCACGCCGCATCCTGGTCATGGTCAAGGCTGGTAAGCCGGTGGACGATGTGATCGCCACCCTTTCGCCCCTGCTGGAGGAAGGGGATCTGCTAATCGATGGGGGCAACTCCCTGTACACCGATACCGAACGCCGGGTTGCCACGCTTGAATCCCAGAGCTTCGGCTTCATCGGCATGGGTGTCTCCGGCGGCGCCAAAGGTGCCCTTGAGGGGCCTTCGATGATGCCCGGCGGCACCCGCAGCGCTTACGACGCGATCGAGAGCCTGCTCAATGCCATGGCCGCCAAGGTGAGCGACGGCTCCTGCGTCACCTATGTGGGCCCCGGCGGTGCTGGCCATTTCGTCAAGACCGTGCACAACGGCATCGAGTACGGCATCGAGCAGATCCTGGCCGAGGCCTACGACCTGATGAAGCGCGTCGCCGGCCTGGGCGGAATCGCCATGGCTGATGTGCTGGGCGGTTGGAATCAACTGGAGGAGCTTTCCTCCTTCCTGGTGGAGATCACCGAGGTCTGCCTGCGCACCCGTGACCCCGAGACCGGCAGCGACCTAGTCGAGTTCATCGTCGATGCGGCCGGCCAGAAGGGCACAGGTCTGTGGACCGTGGTCAGCGCCCTGGAGATGGGGGTGCCTGTCCCGACCATCTATGCCGCCCTCAATGCCCGCGTGCTCAGCTCCCTGCGGCCGGAGCGGATGGCCGCCGAGGCGATCCTGCCGGCGGTGCGGCCCGCCCAACTGCCCACCGGTGGCCTGGATCTGGGGGATCCCACTTCCGGTATGGGTCCATTGCGCGATGCCACGATCCTGGCTTGCATCGCCAGCTATGCCCAGGGCATGGCCCTGCTGCAGGAAGCCTCCAAGCTGCACGACTACGCCCTCAACTTCCCCGAGATCGGCCGGATCTGGAAGGGTGGCTGCATCATTCGTGCCCGCTTGCTGCAGCGCATCCAGGACGCCTACAGCGCCAACGGGAGCCTGCCCAATCTGATGGTGGATCCCTGGTTCGCCGAGCAGATCAATCGCCGCATCGGAGGACTGCGCCAGGTTGTCGCCGGGGCAGCCCAGGTAGGTATCCCTGTGCCTTGCTTCAGCAGCACCCTGGATTACATCAGCAGCTACGGAACCGGTCGTCTGCCTCAGAACCTGGTGCAGGCGATGCGCGACTGCTTCGGCTCCCACACCTACGAGCGGGTGGACAGGCCAGGAACCTTCCACACCGAGTGGCTCGAATGACGCGTCATCGCTTGATCGTGGCCACTTCACTCGAGGATCAGGCCCGCCAGTGCGCTGAGCGCATCGCTGCCTGCATCGATCTGGCCCTCGCTCAGCGCGACCGGGCCCAGATCGCCCTGGCCGGAGGCTCCACCCCAAAGGCCGCCTATGAGCGACTGGGCCGCGAGCATCTGCCCTGGTCTCGGGTGGATGTGCTGCTTGGCGATGAGCGCTGGGTGGATCCAGCCGATCAGGCCAGCAATGCCCGCATGCTGCGTGAAACCCTGCTGGCCCAGCCTCCCGCCGCCGCCGCCTGCTTCCATCCTGTCCCGACCCAGGAGGACACACCCGAAGCTAGTGCCGAGCGTTTCGCGGCCGAGCTTGAGGACCTCTGTCCTGGGTCATCGCCCCAGCTGGATCTGGTGCTACTCGGGCTCGGCGATGATGGTCACACCGCCTCGCTGTTTCCGGGCACCGCCGCTACTGGCGTCACCGATCGCTGGGTCACGGTCTCGGAAGGGAAGGGTCTCCCCCGCATCACGCTCACAGCTCCGGCGCTGAGTGCGGCACGTCAGGTGATCTTTCTGGTGAGCGGTGCCGGCAAGCGCCAGGCTCTGCAGCGGTTGTTCGACCCAACGGAGTCCCCTGAGCGGACCCCCGCCCGGCTGGTGCAACCCGCCGGTGAGGTGGTTGTTCTCGTGGATGCAGCTGCCGGTGAGGATCTGGAGCTTCCGGGCGCCTGAGGCCACCGCGACACTCGACTGGACGCTCTGGCGCCAAGCTGGTGACCCAAGGGAGAAACGGAATGCAGGTGGTGAGTGGCGAGGGCTTTAGCGGCTGGCAGGCCCTCAACGACACAATCATGGGTGGCCGCAGCAGTGGCGGCTGCCGCTGCGGTGCTTTCGGCCTTGGCTTTGATGGTGTTGTGGTGAGTGAGGGCGGAGGCTTCATCAGCGTGAGATCCCCCCTGTTTTCGCCACCGCTGGATCTGTCGGCCCATGGGGCGCTGGAGCTTGATCTTGCCGGAGAGGGGCGCAGCTTCAAGCTGGCTCTGGCCTGTGCCGATGGCATCGCCGGGCTCACCGAGCTGATCCCCGGTGGACTGCGCTGGGTGAAGCAGTTCTCCACCAGCGATGGGGGTTTCTGCCGCGCGCGGATCCCTTTCAATGCTCTCACCCCCTCGCTGCGGGCCCAGCCGATCGAGAGCCTGCCCCTGGGCCTTCCCCTGCGCTTCGATCCGGCTCGCATCACCCGGATGCAGCTGCTGCACTCCCGCTTCGGCGACGACGGCAGCCCCAACCCCGGCTACCGCCCGGGCCCGATCCATCTAGTGATCCGCTGCATCGATGCCGTCGCCTGAACCAGACAGCCGCGATGCCAGCATCGACTGGATCCGCCTGATCGCTGCTGCCGCCGATCTCTGTCGCAAGCCCCTGCGCCATGGAGTGGTGGTGGTGTCTCAGGACTGCGATGCCGACAGCTGCTGGCATCCCCGGGTTGGGGAGCTGACCCTGCGGCTTGAGGCCCGCGATGGGGAGGGGCAGCGCTGCCCGGAAGAGGATCTGGAGCTGGAGGTCTACCCCAGCGGTAGCGATCTCAACCTAACCCTGGCCTGGTGTCTCGACGGGAGGCGCCCCATTCTGTGGCAGGGCAGCCATCCAGTTTGGCTGTGCAGTGACAGCGGCGTGCGCTGTGAGCGACCGGCCGACGCAGAGCCCCTGGAGGCGTTCACCAGGAGGTTGCGGGCCCTGCTGGTGGGTTGAGCAATTCGTAATATGGCCGATATTTCCACAACTCATCTAGCTAAAATCCATCGAAGGTTATGATATTATCAAATTAGAGGCGCAAGACTTAACGATAGCCTTCAGTCGAAAAGTCATTTTCGACAAGCCTAAATTGTTCTAAGCAATCTCGGCCGGATGTGTATGCCTTCATCGCGGGCAAAAAGTCTTGTGATCTTCAGCATCGATTCGGCGGCTGGTCTGTTACCCGAACTGAACCGCGCGGCTGTGCCCACTCAGGTCTGCATTGTCTGCTGCCCCCTTTGGCACGCGGATTGCCGGGTCTAAGTGCCCTGCACCCAGACCTGATCGGTTACCGCCCCGAGGCTGCTGCTGCTCACCAGGCGCGCGTACTTGCCGAGCACGCCGGTGCGGTAGCGGGGCTCGGGCCTCACCCAGGCGGCGCGGCGAAGGGCGATAACCTCCTGGGGCACATTCAGCTGGATAAGTAGCTGGTTGGCATCAACGGTGATGCTGTCGCCCTCCTGCACAAGGCCGATAGTGCCACCCACGGCCGCTTCGGGTGCCACATGGCCCACAACCAGGCCGAAGGAGCCGCCGGAGAAACGTCCATCTGTGATCAGTGCCACCGAATCGAGCAGCCCCTGGCCCACGATTGCTGCGGTGGGGCTGAGCATTTCCCGCATGCCGGGCCCGCCGACGGGGCCCTCCTGGCGCACCACAACCACATCCCCGGCTTTGATTTGCTTGTCGAGGATGGCGGCAAGGCAAGTCTCCTCGCTCTCGAAGACCCGGGCTGGGCCTGTGATCACCGGGTTTTTCACCCCGCTGATCTTGGCCACGGCTCCCTCCTCGGCCAGGTTGCCCTTGAGGATCGCCAGGTGCCCCTTGGCGTAGAGCGGATCACGCAGCGGACGGATCACATCCTGGCCGGCTGGGGGCTCAGACGGCACACCTGCCAGAACCTCCCGCAGGGTTTTGCCTTCGATCGTGCGGCAGTCGCCATGGAGCAAACCGGCATCGAGCAGCAGTCTCATCACCTGGGGGATGCCGCCCGCCCGGTGAAGATCCACGGTCACATAGCGACCGCTGGGTTTGAGATCGCAGATCACCGGCACCCGCTGGCGGATTGTCTCAAAATCCTCGATGCTGAGCTCCACACCCGCACTGCGTGCCACAGCCAGCAGATGCAGCACGGAATTAGTGGAGCCACCCACGGCCATTATCACGCTGATGGCGTTCTCGAAGGCCTCGCGGGTCATCAGATCGCGGGGAAGGATGCTGGCTCTGATCGCCTCGGTCAGCACCTCGGCGCTGCGGGCCGCCGAATCGGCCTTCTCGGGATCTTCGGCAGCCATGGTGGAGCTGTAGGGCAGGCTCAGACCAATCACCTCGAAGGCGGCACTCATTGTGTTGGCGGTGAACATCCCGCCACAGCTGCCGGCGCCAGGGCAGGCATTCTTCTCGATGGCCGTAAGCTCCTGCTCATCGATCCGCCCGCCGCTGAACTGGCCCACGGCCTCGAAGGCGCTCACCACAGTTAGGTCGCAGGCCCCGAGCCGGCCGGGCTTGATCGTGCCCCCGTAGACAAAAATGGATGGGATGTTCATGCGGGCCATGGCGAGCATGGCACCAGGCATGTTCTTATCGCAGCCGCCGATTGCCAGCAGCCCGTCCATGCTCTGGGCGTTGCAGGCCGTCTCGATCGAATCGGCAATCACCTCCCGGCTTACCAGGGAGTACTTCATCCCTTCGGTACCCATCGAGATGCCGTCGCTCACCGTGATGGTTCCGAACAGCTGGGGCATGGCCCCGGCGGCATGGGCAGCATCCTCGGCCCGGCGTGCCAGGTCGTTGAGCCCCAGGTTACAGGGGGTGATCGTGCTGTAACCGTTGGCAATGCCAATGATCGGCTTGCTGAAATCAGCATCAGCGAACCCCACGGCCCGCAGCATGGCCCTGTTGGGCGAACGCTGGATCCCCTGGGTGATCGCGGCGGAGCGGAGCATGACTGTGGTTCGGACTGACAAAACCTACCGACCGGTTCCCACCAGGCCCGGTTTTACCCCTGGGTGTTCATGGTTTCCAACTGGCGGCGCACATCCTCAATTGCCTGGTTGAGCTCATGGACGCGGTCATGCAGATCCCTATCTGGCGTAGGAACCGGGGTGGCCGGCCTCTGGAGAAGTACACGGCTCCGGCTGCCCTGGCGATTGCCCTGGCGCCTCCGTTCGGCTTCGTTGAGCAGATACCAACCGAGGCCGGCGGCGCCGAGGGTTGCGCCCGCGAGAAGGCTCAGCATCAAACCCGCTGTTCCGGGAGCGGGGTTGTCATTTTGAACGCCCATCATCTTAAATGCTCTATAATAAAAATAATTTTATACTGTCAGGCTAGGCAGGGACAACCTCAGGATTGAAGTCAGTGCCTCCGAAGAGACGGCCTGAAATGTCGCCTATACCCGGCACAATACGATCTTCTACATCAAGCTCAGTATCAATTCCAGCTGTGTAGATGGTGAGATCGCCGTGACGTTGCCCCACCACTTGCAGGCCGGGCCCTGAGGCCAGGGCAGTGACAACCCGCAGCCGATCCCCACGCACCCCGAATTCGGCCAGCTGATCGAGAAGTTGATTCAGGCATTCACCGGTGGACACTGATGCGCAGAAAATCAACACCCCGGATCTGGGGTGGATAGTCTTGTCCAGGCCACAGATCGTCTGTCGCTCTCGCCACAGATGCATCACCCGGGCGCTGGGAACTACCGTCTGGCCCCCCTGCCAGAGCCCAAGGCCTGCGCTGAGCAGGGGAAGCACGAGCAACGGTACGTTCCCATCGACGATCTCCGCTTCGGCTGGGCCCAGAGGGGCATCGATTTTTATTCGGCGGTGGGGCAGCCAATCCCTCAGCGCCTCATAGCTGAGCCAGCGACCGAGTTCCGTGGTGGCGCTCGCGTACAGCGGAGCAGGGGTGTGGCGGTCACGAAGCACGGCCAGCCAATGGCCGATCAGGGGATGGGGTGGGACTACCACCCGCAGAGCCATGGCCATGGTTGACATATTTTGAGTTTCAATTTTACTTCCCTGCCCATGGCTCCCTTTCTGACAGTCATTGCCACCTTTATGGCATGGCTGCTGGTCCTGACACCTGCCTGGGCCATAACCGCCCCCGAGCTGCGTAGCCAGCGATCCCTCCAGGATCTCCAGACAGACATGCACGGCCGAAATCTGCAGCAAGCCGAATTCCTGAAGGCGTCCCTGGCTGGCTTTGACTTCAGTGAAAGCGACCTGCGTGGCGCTGTCTTCAATAACAGCGACCTGCGCGGAGCTGATCTGCGCCAGGCGAATCTCGATGACAGCGTGGCTTTTGCCAGCCACTTTGAAGATACCGACCTGCGCGGAGCTCTGCTGCGCAACGCGATGTTGCTGCAGAGCCACTTCAATGGTGCCTTGATTGAAGGTGCGGATTTCAGTGATGCCGTTCTCGACATGCCCGAGAAGAAGGCGCTCTGCCTGCGCGCAACCGGGTCTAATTCAGTCTCAGGAGTTGCTACGCGAGACAGCCTTGCCTGCCGATAGGTGCAGGGCGGGATAGCATCTTCATCCCGGTTTCGGTGGGGAACAGCCACCGGAGGTAAGGGGGAAAGCCCGGTGTGAATCCGGCACTGTCCCGCAGCTGTGAAGGCGTGTCCCCGGACCGTCCAGTCAGAACGCCCGCCGGTTTTCACCTATCTACGGCGAGGACCGGCTCCATGAAAGATTTCACACCCCAGCCCCAGGGCCCCAGCTCATCACTGCCACCAACTTCGGCCTGGCTGCCCCTCGGCATGGGGGTGGCCCTTGTTTCCCCCCTGCTGTGTATCTCCCCTGCGATTGCCCACCACATCGCCGACCTGCAGCAGATGCAGCCCAGCTTTGGTAACGGCCTGCTGAGCGGGATGGCCCACCCCTTGCTGGGCCCAGACCACGCCCTTTTTCTACTGGCCCTCTGCCTGGTCGCTCTGCAACGCAGATGGGCTTGGGCCCTAGGTCTGCTTCTGGTCGGTCTGCTGGGCGGAGCAGCCGGTCTTGCTTGGCCCGATCTTCCAGGCGCGGAGGCTCTGGTGGCAGCCACTCTCGTGGTGGAAGCCCTTGTTCTGCTGCGCTGGCTGTCCGGGGTTTTTCTGCTTCCAGCCATGGCGCTGCACGGCTACGTGCTGAGCGGTCCGGTCTTCGGCTGGACGAACATGCCGCTGTTGGCCTATGGGGCCGGACTCTTGATCAGCCAGGCCAGCCTTCTGTTTATTGCCCTCGGACTATTGCGCCCAATCGCCAGTCGCCTATCCCTGAAGGGTCGTGCCTGGCTGGCCCTGGCCCTGGCCGGCTGCGGAGTCACCTGGGCTTTTTCAGCATGGGCTAGCTGAGATGAAGCCAGTCACCAAGCGCCTTCCCGTCACCGTGGTCACAGGGTTTCTGGGCGCGGGTAAGACCACTCTGCTGCGTCACCTGCTTCTCCACAGTGGCCAGCGACTTGCCGTGCTGGTCAATGAGTTCGGGGAGGTAGGCATAGATGGCGATCTGCTGCGCAGCTGCGGCTTCTGTCCTGAAGAAGAGGTCGATTCCAGATTGGTGGAACTGGCTAACGGTTGCCTGTGCTGCACGGTTCAGGAAGAGTTCCTGCCCACCATGGGGCGCCTGCTGGAGCGGGCTGAAAGTCTCGATGGCATTGTCATTGAAACCAGCGGTCTCGCCCTGCCAGAACCCCTGATCGCGGCCCTCCACTGGCCCGAGATCCGCACCCGAATCAGGCTCAACGGGGTGGTTGCAGTTGTCGATGGTGAGGCCCTGAGCGCTGGTGCTGTCGTCGCTGACCCATCGGCACTGGAGGCCCAACGCCTCTCCGATCCCAGCCTCGACCACGCGGCAGGCATCGATGAGCTGTTTGGAGAACAACTGGAGGCGGCTGATCTGGTTCTTATCAGCAGAGCTGACCGCCTCTCCAGAGAAGGACTCGAGGACGTTCGGCACCGCCTGGCCCCCCGTGTGCGATCTGCCGTGGCAGTGGTTCCGATGGGCCGGGGTGAGGTTCCCCCGGAGCTTGTGCTTGGCATGACAAGGAATTACTCCTCAGTAGCTGGAGACGGGCAGGGTGGGTTTAACGACCAGGGCGATCACCTCCATGACCACAGCCACGTGGCGATCGAATCGATGGCCCTTCACCTGGAAGGATCATTCGAGCCCAAGGCCTTTGAGCAGAAGTTGCAGCAACTTCTGCTCAAAGGCCCAGGACTGCTCAGAGTCAAAGGACACCTGTGGAGTCCTGGCAAGACCCGCCCCCTGCAGATCCAGGCCGTGGGGCCGCGCCTGGAGTGCTGGTACGAATCTGCTGCCCCCTGCCTCCAGCACGATTTGGCGGGTCGCAAGCCAGGGCTGGAGTTGGTGCTGCTTGGCTTCGAGCTCCAAAGCGCCAGCATCGAGGCCTTCCTGCGTGAAGCGGCTACACCGCTCTGAACAGATAGGCCTGCTCAATCAAGGGGAATGTCGCCTTGGGCGCAGACCCCGTCCCAGCAAAGGGCTGGGCCGGAAATCCAGTTTGTTTCCACTGGTATCCACCCCCTGCCCCTGGGCTGGTTGCGCAGTGGGCTATTGGAGGGATTGTTCATTGAGACGGTGCCGCTGCCGTCGTGCCGAAAGCCGATACGACTTCCTGCCACAAGGATTTCCCAGCGCTCACCCGGTCGCTCCACGATCATGGTGCAGCTCTGCCATGGTCCATTGCCCAGCCGACAGCGGAGGGGCACGGGATCTGCGGCCTGGCCAGCAGGCCCCAGCGGCAAACCAAGAACCACACCAACGCCGACAGCTGCATGAGCGAGCAGGCCAATGCACCAGAGGCCTTCGCTTGCCTTCATTCCACTGAGAGTTAACCGCTGTTGCACTGCCCGTAGGGAAGGGGGCTATCTCCAAGTTGGCTAGGCCAGGGGCAAGCGGACCATCGAGCTGGCAAGATTTAACAAACCTCCAGTTCCCCTGGTGCCCCTTTTCCACGCACGTGTACAGGTTTGCCTCAGAGCATCGGTGCTTGATCCAGCTGGTGAAGCCACCAGGGCTGCTGCAGCTCGCCTTGGGATCGCTGGGCTGCGCAAGCTGCGAATCGGCAAGGCCATTGACCTTGAAATTGAGGCTGGCGACCAAGCTGCAGCCAAGAGCCAACTGGAATTGCTCAGTGATCGACTGCTTGCCAACCCCGTGATTGAGAACTGGTCCCTAGAACTGCTGGAGATCAGTGAGGAGAAGCTCGCATGAGGATAGGTGTCGTTGTCTTTCCCGGATCAAACTGTGATCGGGATGTGCGCTGGGCCCTGGAGGGTTGCCTGGGCCTGCCAACCGAGTTCCTTTGGCATGGAGAGGCTGAGCTGGCCGGTGTTGATGCCGTAGTTATCCCCGGTGGTTTCAGCTATGGCGACTACCTGCGATGCGGGGCAATCGCCCGCTTTTCTCCCCTGTTGTCTGCAGTGCGCGAATTTGCTGCGGCAGGAGGGCCCGTGCTCGGCATCTGCAATGGGTTTCAGGTGTTGACGGAAATGGGCATGTTGCCTGGAGCACTCACTCGTAATGCCCATTTGCACTTCCTATGCGAACCCACTCAATTGGTTGTTAATCCAGGCAATTGCGGCTGGCTCAAGCACTATGGAGTTGGAGAGGAGATAGTTTTGCCCATAGCCCATGGGGAAGGGTGCTACCAGTGTGATCCAAGCCAACTGGCAGAGCTCGAGGCAAATGGTCAGGTGGTGTTGCGCTACTCAAAAAATCCCAATGGGTCAGTGGCCAATGTGGCTGGAATTTCGAATGGGATGGGGAACGTGCTGGGATTGATGCCCCATCCTGAAAGGGCATCAGATCCCAGCACCGGTGGCGTGGATGGCAAGCGCCTCTTGTCCAGTCTGAAGGACTGGATCAGTTGACAGCGGCAAAAAATTCCTTGCTCTTGATCGGATCAGGGTTCATGGTCTTTTCACCTGGAGTCCAATTGGCAGGGCAGACCTCATCCGGGTTTGAACGAATGTGCTGAAAGGCCTGCAGGAGGCGCAAAGTTTCGTCGACACTGCGGCCCACGGGTAAGTTATTGATTGTGCTCTGCATGATCACACCATCAGGATCTATGATAAATAGTCCGCGGAGTGCCACGCCGGCGTCTTCGTCAAGCACCTCGTAGGCACGGGATATATCCTTCTTGAGATCGGCCAGGAGCGGATAGGCGATGTCGCCGATACCTCCATTTTTGCGATCTGTCTGAACCCAGGCAAGGTGGCTGAACTGGCTGTCTACTGACACGCCAAGAATTTCACAGTTGCGGCTTGAGAAATCGCTGTAGCGATCTGAGAAGGCTGTGATTTCGGTAGGGCAGACAAACGTGAAATCAAGCGGGTAGAAAAACAGCACCACGTACTTGCCGCGATACTGGGAAAGGGTGATCTCCTTGAACTCTTGATCCACCACGGCGGTGGCGCTGAATTCGGGAGCCTGAAGGCCTACGAGCCTGGACATGCTGATTGGATGGCAGAGGAGGGTAAACCGGACTGAACACCGGATAAACAGAGGCCGTTGCGCGAGGGGCCAGAAGGTAAAGTCGGACCGATTTCCAGTTAAGACTCATAAATTTTAACACAGCTCCCCTTCCCTCCTGGCCATAGGCTTGACTTATTATTATTGGAGTATGGCGACATGGGCTGGGACCCGGCAGTACTGCGCAAGTACAACACCACAGGGCACTTCCGCCTGCTCAGCCAGCTTGTCTCGGAGCTGAAAGCGAACCCCTTGGTGCGGCCCAAGGAAGGCCAGAGTATCGGTGAAGTAAATCGCAGCAAGTCATTGATCCGGGCCATCGAGGGGCGCTCCCAGGCCTATGCAAGGTCCCGCCGCAGTGCATCTGGCCAGGGGCTCGCCACCGCACGGGCTGCCACCGATATCCCGCAGCAGGAGAGTGCGGATTCGGCTTCTTTCCGCGAACGACTCAATGGAGTTGAGCTCCGCTGAGACCGGCTGCAGGTCGGTTACATGAACAGAACCCGCAAGGGCACAGAAGAATGGCTCGGGGGAGACTTGAACTCCCGACCTTGGGGTTATGAATCCCACGCTCTAACCAGCTGAGCTACCGAGCCAGCTCCTGAGATTTTATCAGGCACTCAAGCCTGGCTGGATCAGGCCCGCGGGGGCAGCAACTGCAGGGGGTTCACTGCTCCGGCACCGGCCGGATGAATTTCGAAGTGGAGGTGGGGGCCGGTGCTGCGACCGGTACTGCCCATCTGGGAGATGACAGCTCCCTGCTCCACATCCTGACCTTCCTGAACCATCAGACGACTGTTGTGGGCATAGAGAGAGCGGCTGCCATCGGCATGGGCCAGGGTGACCAGATAGCCATACCCCCCATCGTGCCAGCCCGCAAATGCAACCCTGCCGGCTTTGGCTGCCACGATCGGGGTGCCAACGTTGTTAGCCACATCGATGCCCTTGTGCATCCTGCCCCAGCGCCAGCCGAAGCCCGAGCTGAACACTCCCTTGGTAGGCCATATCCAACCATGGGGGGAGGCTGGCCCCTCGAATGGATTGGTAGGACCTTCGAAGCCGGGCAACTCCGGCCAGCTGATCCCGCCACTGGCAGTGGGCTTCAGGCCCAGCAGCAATCTTGTACGACCTGGGGCGGATTGGGCCAGGCGGACCTGACTGCCGACCACGAGCCTCGCCGTCTCAAGGCCCGGATTCAAACGAAGCAATTCCTGCAGGGTGAGGCCGTATCGCTGGGAGATTTTTGCGAGGGTGTCACCGAAACGCACCAAGGCGGCGTCCTGCACCGGGGGCAGTGCCTGCATGGGGGGAGTCCGTCGCAGGTCACTGGGATCGATTGAGGCGATCTGCATTAACTGGCGTCCCTGCTGGCTAGGCACTACGAGCCAGTCACCACGGGTGAAGCTGTGGTCCTCGTTTACATCATTGAGCTTGGCGAGCTGCTCTTCTTCAACCTTCAGGGAGCTTGAAAGCTCCTCTACGCTGATTTTCTCGCGTACTTTAACCCAGATTCTGTCACTGCCCGGCGCAGGCAGGGCAGCCAGAAGGTGATCTACGGAATCGCCATGAAATTCGTCTGGTGCCAGAGCGCACACCACCGCAGGCAAAGCCACGGCGCAGGGAATCAGGATTCTCAGACCGAATTTCAAAGGCTTCATCCGATTCCTCCGAGGGTTAGGCCCTGTGGAGAAGCCGACGCCCACAAGACGGCCAGAAGTTAGCGGACGAACCCGAACGGCACAAGAGGGCAGTGTTCCCTGCTGCTCAGCGACCAGCCCCTATCCCTGTGCTGGCTGGCGATCCCGGCAACGTCAGCAAATCCAGTTGACGCAGGGCTTCGAACAGCACCACCCCAACTGCCACCGAGAGGTTCAGGCTGCGCACCCCCGGCTGGCCCAAACCTGCTGCATGGACCATGGGAATTACGAGTTTTGCATCGGTGACACCCTGGACCGTACTGGGCAGCCCGTCGCTTTCACGACCGAACAACAACCAGTCATCCGCCTCAAAATTCCAGTCGCAGTAGGGAATTTCAGCATGACTGCTGAGGCTGATCAGGCGACCGCCCCTGCTGCTGCGATGGTTGAGGAATGCTTGCCACTGCCGGTGGCGTTCCAGATCTACGAGGGGCCAATAATCCAGGCCGGCCCGCCTGAGCTGGCGATCGTCGATCTGGAAGCCCAGTGGCTCGATCAGGTGAAGCTCGGTGCCTGTGGCGGCGCAAGTGCGTGCCACGTTGCCCGTATTGGGGGGAATCTGCGGCTGGTAAAGAACGATCCGCGGCATTATTGGCCCCAGCTGGTTTCAGCTCTCGGGTATCGCAAGGCTATGGGCGCGTAGGTCGAGGGCCCGCCCGGCGATCACCAGCCACAGGCCGCTGCACAGGGGCGTAAGTTCCTGCTCCAGGCTGCCAAGGCGGTCACGAAACAGGCCGCCGATTGCGGTTGGTGGCACCACCCCCCAGCCGGCCTGCTCGCTTACCAGCACGACTGGCATCGGCAGGGCAAGCAGGCAGTTCCGGAGGAGCGAGCAACGCTTCTGCCAAGCAAGGGCGTCCAGCTCAAGCTCGGCAGCTACCCAGCTGCCTAGGGAGTCGACCAGCGCCAGCCCGGGGGTGGAGAGTTCGGCCAGGTTCTCCGGCAGGTACGCCCCCACCTCCCTGGTGTGCCAGCTCGCTGGTCGGCGCCGGCGATGGATTGTTATGCGGGCATTCCAGGCAGGGTCGTCGCTTGAGGGTCCGGGACCGGTGGCTAAATAGGTAACCGACAGGCCTGACCGCAGAGCCAGAGTTTCTGCCCAGCGACTTTTGCCACTGCGTGCAGGCCCGAGAACAAGATGACAGCCGCAAAGTGCCTCAACCTCCACCATTCATATTGCGCAATGTTGCTACGGAAGAAGGCGAAACACGGTTTAGATATCTGAAGATCCAATATTTGAAGACGGTGGCAAGCACCACTGGAAAGGTAGCTATGAACAGCATTATGAAATTTTCCCGAGCCGGCAGCCCGAGATGGTGGGCGACACCGTCGAGCAGCACGGTCCATCCTTCCGGGCTGTGAAAGCCCACGAAAATGTCAGTCGCAAGGATGATTGCAAAAGCCTTGGCGCTGTCACTCAGTCCGTATATCAGTTCATCGAGAAAACCTCGAAGAACCTGGATATCGCGTTGTCCGAATATACAAACCAGCACAAAACCCACCAGGCCACCCAGGTCTGAAAGCACATTCTTGATTGCGTGGGTGCTCTCCAGATCTGCTTCCTCCTTGAGTTGGTCGGCCTTCTCGGCCAGTTGGGATTGCAGCTCTTCGCGACTTGGCAGGGGTTTTCCCTTGAGCAGGGCATCAAACTCAATCTCTGCCTGGAATACTCGCAATTTCTCGACCGCCTGTTCTTCCAACTTTGGCTTCGGGTAGGTCAGAAAAGCGTTGTCTGGAGCAAAGCGATCTACAAGGGGCGAAATCACATAGGTGCGGCTGATCTGCTGAACCAGCACGGGTACCAGAATCAACAGCAGGAGAATGCGTAGTGAGACCAGAGTGGAATCGCGGCGGCGGCGAAAACCTGCAACCACATTTGCTTCTGCTTCTGGGTCCAATTGGCGCCTGACCTGGTCAACCACCCCGATCAGGCTGCGAGGCAGCACCTCCGGCGACCGGCTGATGGTGGGAAGGGGATCACGCTTATCGCTGTAGCGGGAGACCACAGCCTGAATCAACTGAAGTTGGCGAATTTCCTGACCCGCCATTTCACCTCGATGGGATTGCAGGCTTGCCAGGGCCTGGCGGCAGAGCTCAAGGGCTGCCCGGAATCTCCTCAGCAATTGGGCCTGGGAGGCTCGAGGTATACGCAGATCAAGCTCGGGTCTGACCGGGCGATCGTTGTAATGCTCCAGTTCAATACTCTGAATCAACAGGGCAGCTTCGTATCCCCGCTCCAGCTCGTTGCTGAGGTCAACGGCCTGGGCGCGCCCGAAGGTTCCCATCCAGTCGGTGAGTGCCATGGTTCAGCGCGAGAAAACCCACCAGGTGAGCATCGGTACCAGCGTTCCTGCCACAAGCAGTAAAACTATCCAGGTGAAGGCACTGCTTGAGGCGGTTTCCTCCTTAGTGGGGATATTAGTTGATTGACTTACGACCTCTACAGCAACTGGTTCACCCGGATCCATACCTGCATCAAGCACGCTCAGCAGACGATTCATGGCGTCCAGGCTCCCCTGACGGTATCTTCCTCCCTCCCGAATCGGCAGGGTCATCGTGGTGCGCCCCGTGCTCCGAAGCAGGGTTGGATCCAACTGACCGTTTAGTTCGGGCGAGGAAACCACCGTTGCACTGTTGGTCTGGCTGTCAATCAAGAACAAAAGTTGGTTCGGTTCGTCTCCTGCCTGCTGCCACTGCTCCAGAATCTGTGCCCCGAGCTGGGGGAGAGCTAGCCCGTAATCAAGTCGCCCCACCGTGATCAGGTGGGCATCAATTCGGTCCGAGCTGAACCGTTCCAGGGTTTTGCCGAGCTCGGCTATGGCTGCCCTGCTGAGCACGCCAGCCGTATCCAGAATCCTCTCCTGGGGCGGCGTGGCGGGGAAGTCGCCAATGGAGACCGCCAGGGCTGCACCGGCGGTGAGGAGACTAAGTAAAGTGCTTGCCAGAGCAGCAAGCAGAGCCATCAGGAGGAACCAACGGCTTGGTTGCGAAGATTTCGGCAACGGAGAAGGTCACGCTTACCCCTAGTTTGCCCCTGCTCCGCCCGGTCTCGCCGGCTGGTGTGGGAAAATGACAGTCTCCATACCCGCACGGGTGTGCCTTTGGTCGGGTGGTCTGTCCCTGACCTTAGTGGTGCTTAACCAGACGACAGCAGCTTCGATCGATCCGCCACTGGAGCGGGCAGCTGTGCTTGCCAGCATCCTGGCCGTGGGCCTGATGCTGGTGGGAGTGCTGTGGACCCGGGCCGTACCCGAGGCCCAGGCCCGGGTCGCGCTCCAGGGCAGCCAGGGGTTGGAGCTGGCTGCCGATCTTCCAATGGAACTGGCTGAGGAGCTTGGCTGGGGCAGTCAGATGCTCCTCACCGCCAGTGCAGCAGCGGTGGTATTGGTGCTTTGGCAGGGACGCTGTCTGCTGCGCCGGGGCCTTCTGGCGGATTCGGCTTTTGAGCCAGGAGCGATCTGCGGCATCGCCCAAAGCAGGGGCAAGGTTGTCTCGCTTGTGGATCTTCGTCTCTATCCGGGACGTTCTGAGTTTGAGGGGTTGAGCCCGGGTTTGCCGGCAGTGGTGGTTCAGCCCTTCGGCTCCGATGGACTGGTGGTGCTGGGGGGCTGGGCCCCGCGCTGCTTCACTCGCAGCGACCTCAGCTGGCTGGAGGGCTGGGCCCGCCGCCTCACGGGACGAATGGAGGGGGTTGGGTCGATCGCCGAGGCCCCGATGCAGAACGGGATGGCACCTTCACCTGACTCCGCACCACACTCCCCGGATTGCTGAATTCGGCGCGCCCCTGCTTGCTGAGCAGACCAGTTAGTCGCTCGGCTCGAGTGGTTTGCTCGAGGTTGTCCCGGCGGAGCACCACATCACCATCGGCGCTTACTTCGTTGGTCTGCCAGTTCCAGCTGCACCTACTTGCCTCCAGGTAGTCTCCGGGCTGTTGGATCCGGCAGGACCGGGAAATCACCACGGTCTGGCTGCGACCCAACACCTCAAAGCCCTGGCCGCTCAAGCTTGACTGGTCGAGCTTTGCGGTGAACGGGTGCGGACTGCTGATGCGCTCGAGGGCCATTTCAATGCGCGTGTCCCTGGCATCGAGGCGGGCCTTGCGGCTCGGGTCGAGCAGTTGCACAGGCGCAGCCAGATCGATCACCCGTGCCAGGGAATTGCCGCTTAGGCGTGGCGAGGTGAGGGTCTGCACGACCTGGGCCGGGAGACGACGCTCACCCCTCACTGGGCCCGTGCCCACCAACTGGCCCGTGCGGGCATACCAGTCCACAGCCTTCAGGGCCAGGGTCAGCCGTTCGCCGCCGCTGCGTACCAGCAAGGGATGGTCGCGCAGTTCCAGTTTCTCCTGCTGCAGCAAAACAAGGGCACGCTTCGAGCTGAGATTCAGATCCCCCTGGCTTGCCTGGGGGCTGTGATCAATCACCATCCGCTCCTGGCGCGGGTACCAGCGCAGTCTGCGGGCGGTAATCAACAGGGGTTTTGGCCCCACCCTGACCAACCTGGTCAGGCCTTCGAGCTGCACCACCTCGCCGTCATTGATCACTGTGCCGGCGGTTGCATTGAGGCGATAGGCGGGCTGGCCCTTGACATAGATGGTGCCGCTCAGGCCACGGGCCTGGGCAATCTTGCGGCCGAGGTCGTAACGGGCTTCCGGACTGGTCAACTCCCAGAGGGGCTGACCGGCGCTGTCCTTTTGCCGCAGGTTGAGGGAGCGGAAGACAAATGGCTGAGGAGGATCCTCCTTGGGGGCCTCTGGTCGACAGCCGATCAGTAACAGGGGCAGGGCAGCTGCGCCCATGGCGAGAAGCAGCAAGGGTCTGCCCAGTGGGGCTGAACCAGCCTTGCCAGCTGCATACCCGATCACAGGGGTGAATCCAGATCGAGCCGTCGCATGACCGGCTCAGGTTCGGGCAGGGGCAAGCCAGGCTGGAGCCCTCCCCACTGCTGGGCTGCAAGCCAGGGGGATGGGCTCGCTGGGGGGCTGCCCTCCCTTAGCCGGCCGCTGCTGAAGGGCTCCTGCCCGAGCTGCAGAAGCATGCGGCTCGAAAGGTCGGGCAAGATCGGGGCCAGCAACACCGCCAGCCAGCGGCTGGCTTCCAGCACCGCGTAGAGATCTGCGCCCACCTGGTCCCGTTGGTCTTCGAGCTTCATGCGCTGCCATGGGGCCTGGTCGTTGAGATAGCCGTTGGCGGATATGGCCAGCTGCAGGATCGCTTCGGAGGCCCCCCGGAAATCGAGCGTTGCCATTGCTTCATTGACTTTGGCTGCCGTCTCAAGGGCGACTACTGCCAAAGGATGGCTGGCCGATGCGGCAGCGCCAGAGGGTGGGACCGCATCGGCAAACCAGCGCCTTGCCATCGATGAGGTGCGATTTATCAGGTTGCCGATCGTGTTGGCCAGGTCGTTGTTCACCAGGTTGACGAAACGCTGTTGTTGGAAATCTCCATCTTCGCCGAAGGGAATGTCTCGCAGCAGATACCAGCGCACCGCATCCCGGCCGCAACGCTCAAGCAACACCTCCGGATCGAGCACGTTACCCAGCGACTTACCCATCTTCTGGCCTTCCCGGGTGAGAAAGCCGTGGCCGAAAACCCGCTCCGGGAGGGGCAGTCCCGCCGAAAGCAACATGGCGGGCCAGTACACAGCATGGAATCGAAGTATGTCCTTGCCGATCACGTGTAGCTGGGCGGGCCAACCCCGCTTGATCACTTCCTCCAGCTGAACGGGCTTGCCTGGTTCGAGCAGGGCGG
This sequence comes from Synechococcus sp., assembly GCA_035284945.1. Lineage (GTDB taxonomy): Bacteria > Cyanobacteriota > Cyanobacteriia > PCC-6307 > Cyanobiaceae > Cyanobium_A. Next base: position 109,293 of record JAYKGS010000098.1, on the reverse strand, counting down.
TGAGATAGCCCAACAGGGCATCAAACCACACATAAAAGGTGTGGCCCGGGTGGCCGGGCACGGCAATCCCCCAGGGAAGGTCGAGCCGGGAGATCGAGAAATCGCGCAGCCCCTGGGCAACGAAATTTTCGACCTCCTTCTGGCGAGTCGCCGGCAGGATGAAACCTGGCTTCTGGATAAGGGCCTCCACCTTCGCCTGATATCGGGACAGGCGGAAGAAGAGATTGACTTCGTCGCGCCATTCCAGGGGTTTGCGGTGAATGGCGCATTCCGGATCCTGGCTGCCTGGGGCGTCGTCCTTGAACTCTTCACAGGCGACGCAGTACCAGCCTTGCTGGCGCCCCTCCACCACATCGCCACTGGCCTGCACCCGGGCAAAGAATTGCCGCACCAGCTGCTGATGCTGGGGGCTGGTGGTGCGGATGAAGCTGTCGTGGCTGATCTGCCAGCGGTTCCAGAGATCGCGGTAGCCGGCACTTACCGAATCGCAGTGGGCCTGGGGACTGAGCCCGGAGGCTTCAGCGGTGCGCTGGATCTTCTGGCCATGTTCGTCGCAGCCGGTGATGAACACAACCCGCTCGCCTCTCAAGCGTTGAAAGCGGGCAATCGCATCGCAGGCCAACGTGGTGTAGGCGCTGCCTAGGTGGGCGCGATCGTTGACGTAGTACAGGGGGGTCGTGAGGGTGTAAGCCATGCCATCCACCCTGCCACGCCTGGTCGCACCAAATCGGAGTGCCCATCCTGGCTTATCTCGAAGCTGCCACCAGCCGCAGCTGATCCCGCAGCGAATCCACCTGCTGCACCCGCAGGAACAGGGATGCGCCAGGTTGGACACCCTGGGGGCAGTCTGCAGCCAGATCCATTGCCAGCTCCTCAATCCGCACCAGCCCCAGCTGCTCCTGGGGCCGCAGCCAACGCAGAAATTCCCCTTGCCACTGGTCACTTTTATGGCTTTCAAACCACACCTGCTGCCAGTGGCGCTGATCTTCGCGGGATATGCCGATGCCTTCGCGCACGGCGCCGTCAAACTCCTCGATCAAACTCTTTATCTGGGACTCGTCGAGCACCGGTCCGCCTCTGAGCTGAGCGCCGATCTGGCGCTGCACCACCAGATCGCTGTAGCGGCGAATCGGAGAGGTGGCCTGCACATAGGCCGCCAGCCCCAGGCTGAAGTGGGGAGCCGGCCTGGTACCGATCACTCCACGACTGAGGCAACGCTTGATTGCTGCGAAGCGCACGGCACCCTGGGGAAGGGCCTGAAGCTCAGCGGGCGGTGGCAGGTCTGCCTCGGGCTGGCTGCGGTAGGGCAAGGCCAGAGCATGCTCGATGCCGAAGCGGGCGGCTGCGGTTCCAGCCAGCACCATCGCCTCGGCCACCAGCTGGCGCCCCTTAGAAACCTCGCTCACTTCCAGCACCGGTTTGCCGTCGCGGCAGCGAATGCGCCCTTCAGGCAGGTCAAGCAGCAGGGCTCCCTGGCCTAAGCGCCAGTTCCGGCGCCGCTGGAGGAGTTGCTCGAGATCGGCCAGGTCTGGCTCCTGGGGCGGGGCCAGCTCAATCAGCTCGTCGGCATCGGCGTAACTGAGCCTGAAGGTGGGTTTTATCCAGCTGCGCCCGATTCCGTATGCAGCGATGGCCCCGTCCCCATCAAGCTCCACCCATGTGCTCCAGGCGGCTGAGCGGCACCCCTGGCGCAGGCTCAGGGGACCGGTTGAGAGAGCCTCTGGAAACATGGGTTGGTTGCCGCGGGCCAGGTAGAGGCTGCTACCGCGACGGCGTGCCTCGAGATCCAGCATCGAGCCGGCCTCGATCAGCCGGTCAGGGTCGGCCACGTGGATCCACAGACGCACGGTGCCATCGCTCCGCCGCTCCAGGGCCAGTCCGTCGTCGATGTCCCGCGTGCCATCGTCGTCGATGGTGACGCAGCGCTGGCCGCTCAGATCCAGGCGCACCTCATCCCCGGGCCGGGGGGTTTGGTCTAGTTCCAGCAATCTGCTGGCCTCGGCCTCCTGGGCAGCACTGAAGCCGCTGCTCCAAGGGGTTCCTGCCATTGCGCGCAAGTGGTGGGGATCCCATTGGCCAAGCTCAACCAGCAGATGGCGCAGGGCTCCGTGATCGCTGCCCAGGTGAAGGGCCGTCAGGCTTTGGCGCAGGGGCGCAGCCAGTTCGCCGAACTCGATCATGCCGCCGGCCAGCTGTTTCAGCAGCTCCAGGCGCTGCCGATGGTCTGGATTCAGGCCCGGTCCAGGCGGCTGGCGGCGGCGCAGCAGCTCCATCCAGGCCTGCTCCTGCTGCTCGATGCGGGTTTTGCGCCGGCGATCGCGCCGCAGGTTGCGTAACTCGACGCCACTGCGGGGTTCAATCTGACCCTGACGCAGGCGAAACCAACTCTGGCCGCCCGCCAGGGCAAGCCAGCAGGCCGCCACCTGGGCGGGCTCGATTCCACCGGACACCAGCTCGGTGAAATCAGTAATATCAACGGTCTCACCCGATTCCAGCAGCAGGAGCCAGGCTGCGCCCCAGGCGCGACGCTCGGGACGAAGTCCGTCGATGGTTGCGGGCTTCAGGCACCAGGGCTTATCCCCAATCCGCTGTGGTGGGGTAATGGCGCCCCTGAGAGGGCAGAGCAGTACGAGCTGGCGTTGCGGCAGCAGCAGGGTTTTAGCCTCGAAGCCAACCCTCAGACGGGCCTTACTGCCCTGCAGGCCCTCCACCACAGCCAGCTGGGCACCGTGCAACTCCAGCAGGCCGACCAGGTCGCCTTCGTGGAGTGCTGTGGTGGCCAGCGAATCAGCCCTCTGGATTTACGAATGGCAGCAGGGCCACGATTCTGGCCCGTTTGACCGCATTGGTGAGGTCGCGCTGCTGCTTGGCGGTGAGCCCTGTGAGCCGGCGAGGCAGGATCTTGCCCCTTTCGGTGATGAATTTCTTGAGAAGATCCACATCTTTGTAGTCGATGGGATCACCCGGTTTGATCGGAGATAGACGCTTCTTGAAGAAGGAACTTGACATGGTTTAGAGAACGGCGGGTGACGAGGATCAGGGGTGCATCACGCACTCACTTGATTTCCTTGTGCACGGTGGAGGCGTTGCAGTGGGTGCAGAACTTCTTCAGTTCCAGCCGTTCAGTGGTGTTGCGTCGGTTCTTTTCGGTGGTGTAGCGGGAGACACCCGGAGAACGCTTGGCGGGGTTGGACCGGCATTCGGTGCACTCAAGTGTGATCACGAGCCGGACGCCCTTGTTTTTAGCCATGAAGGACGTTGCGCCGCTGATGCGATGCGGAAAAACAGCTTCCACCCTACCTTCCTGCCGGAATCCCCTCCCGACCGATCACTAGGATCTGCTCCATTGATGCATTTGCTTGATGCGCGTCTCGCTCCAGTGGCTGCAGGAGCTGGTGAGCGCCCCTAGCCAGTTCCTCGACGCCGCTGCCCTGGCCGAGCGGCTCTCCCTGGCTGGCTTTGAGGTGGAAGCCATCGAAGATCTGGGTGCCCGTGCCCAGGGGGTGGTGGTGGGTTATGTGCGCGATCGCCAGCCCCATCCCAACGCTGACAAGCTCAGCGTCTGCAAGGTGGATGTGGGTTCCATCGAACCCCTCCAGATCGTCTGCGGTGCTGCCAACGTGCGCTCAGGAATCCATGTGCCCGTTGCCCTCGTCGGAACAAGCCTGCCTGCAGTCAAGCTGACGATCAAAGCTGCCGAGCTTCGCGGTGTGGCCAGCAGCGGCATGATCTGCTCCCTGGCCGAGCTAGGGCTTGAGGACCCATCCGATGGCATCGCGGTGCTCGATGATCTGCTCGGAGAACTGCCTCCCTTGGGCACCCCTGTGGGACCAAGCCTGGGCCTGGACGATCAGGTCCTGGAGCTGGCGATTACAGCCAACAGGCCCGACGGACTGTCGATGCACGGCATTGCAAGGGAGGTGGCAGCTCTGGTGGGGGGCCATGCCACGCTCGGCTCCCCTCCCCTTTCCATCTCCAGCCTCCCTCTCCCCGTTGTGGAACCGGCCAGAACCGCCATGGAGGGGGGAGGCCTGTTCAGCATTACCGGGCTTAACTCCCTGACAGTCGCCCCGTCGCCGCCATGGCTCAGGCATCGGCTCGAGAAAGCCGGTCTGCGCCCCATCAACAATGTGGTTGACATCACCAACCTGGTGATGCTGGAAACCGGCCAACCCCTGCATGCCTTTGACAGCCAGAGGCTTGACTCCACGGCCGGGCCAGGGGATCCACAGGTGGAGCAAATCGGTTTGCGCCCAGCCCACAGCCGCGAGTCTTTCACCGGATTGGATGGCACCCCGCACCAGCTAGGCAGTGAGGCCCTGGTGGTGACCTACCGGGACCAGCCGATCGCCTTGGCCGGCGTAATGGGCGCTGCTGGATCAGCTGTCCATTCCGACACCACGTCCATCTGGCTGGAGGCAGCCGTCTTTGCTCCCCAGGCCGTGCGACGCTCTGCCAGGAGCGTGGGGCTTCGCACCGAGGCGAGCATCCGCTTTGAGAAAGGCCTGCCACCTGAAAACACCCTGCCGGCTGCCGATCGCGCCGTGGCCCTGTTGCAGGAACTCTGCGGCGCCCAGGTCACCTGTCGCTGGCTCCACCAGAGGCCTGAGCCTCCCGCCCTACCCATCAAGCTGCGTCGGGATGCGCTCCACAACCTGCTGGGACCGGTGCAGCAAGACGGGGAGTGGGCCGAGCTGAGTGATAGTCGCATCTTTTCGACGCTCTGCGCCCTGGGCTGCACCCTGGAGGAGCTCGAACACGGCGAAGGCTGGCAGGTGCTCGTGCCCCCATCGCGTTCGATTGATCTCCAAAGAGAGGTGGATCTGATAGAGGAAGTGGCTCGCCTGGTCGGCTACGACCAATTTGCCTGCCACCTGCCCGATCCGCTCGAACCCGGTGGGCTGGACCCCACCCAGCAGGCGGAATCGAGGCTCAGACGGAATCTGGCCGCTGCAGGCCTGCAGGAGACCTGCAGTCTTTCCCTGGTTGCCGCTGCCCCTGACCGTATCCCCCTTGCCAATCCTCTATTGGCCGATTACGGGCATCTTCGCGACAATCTGCATGAGGAGCTGCTTGCCGCTGCACGGCGCAACCGGCAATGCGGTCAATCCGGCTTCTGGGCCTTTGAGATCGGCCAGGTCTTCCACTCCGAAGCAAATCAAGCTGCCCGCCAGTTGCTGGCTGGGGTGATCAGTGGTGAACGTCGTTCTGAGCGCTGGAGCACCAGTGCCAAACCCCAGCCGCCGACCTACTACCAGGCCAGGGGGGTGCTGCAGCAGGCCCTTGGAGCCCTGGCGATTCCCACGGAAGATCGCCCCCTCTTTGACCATCCCCTGCTCCATCCAGGCCGGGCCGCCCAGCTGTTCATCGAGGGGCGACCGAGCGGCTGGTTCGGGCAGCTGCACCCCGAGCGGGCTGGGGAATGGGATCTGCCGCAATGCACCTTCGTATTCGAGTTGGAACTGGAGGGCTTGCTGACTGCAGCCATCCGGCGTAACCGCTGGCAGCCCGCCTTCGCCCCCTTCCCTACGGTGCCTGCATCAGAGCGGGATCTGGCGGTAGTGGTTTCGGCCGACCTCTGGGCAGGTGACCTGCTCAAGCTGATCCGCAAAGCGGGCAAACCCCTGCTTGAGCAAGCTGAACTGGTTGACCGATATGTGGGCGAACAGTTGGATAGGGGTCAATGCAGCCAGGCATTTCGGCTGCGCTACCGCGATCTCAGGCGCACCCTCACCGATGAGGAGGTGGACCTCGCCCATTCCCGTATTCAGACAGCCCTTGAAAAAGAGTTCGGCGCCCAGTTGCGCCGCTGATGATCGCCTCAGCAGCGTTTCAGCACGGCCAGGGTTTCTACGTGGCTCGTCTGGGGGAAGAAATCGAATGGCTGCAGCAACTGCAACTGGTAGAGCTCCCCGAGTAGGAGCTGGCCCAGGTCGCGGGCCATGGTGGCGGGATCACAGCTGAGATAGATGAGGCTTGCAGGAGGATGTTTCCTGATCACTTCAAGCGTCATTGGCTCCAGTCCCTTCCGGGGGGGGTCAAGGAAGAGGGCGTCGCAGTTGCCCAGATGCCCGGCCAGACATAGCGCCACCCCACCGGTTTCAAAGGAAGCCCGCCCTTCCAGGCCATTTGCCCTGGCATTGGTCCTTGCCTGCTTAACAGCCTCCTGGCTGAGCTCTATACCGTGCACTCGCCATCCTGCGGCCGCCACTGGCAGGCTGTAGGTGCCAATACCGCAGTAGGCGTCGACCATTACTCCGGTTGGTATTTCGGCCAGGGCAGCCAGCAGCGGTGTCAACACCTGTTCCGCCTGCTGGGTATGCACCTGAAAAAAGGTGTCCGATCCAATCCGCAACCTGAGATTGCAGAACCGTTCCTCCAGCCAACCCCTTCCTGCGACCACCCTGGTCTCAGCTCCCATCAAAGTGTTGGTGGCCTCGGGCTGGAGGTTCAGGCATACCCCCACCAGCTCTGGCCAGCGACCCATCCATTCATCTGCGAGGAGCTCCAGCCCATCAAGCTCGGCGTGACTGCTCACAAGGGTGATCAGCTGCTCGCCGCTGTGGTGTCCGATGCGAAGTGCCAGGTGGCGTAGCCCACCCCCCTTGCGGCAATCCCGGTCAATGGGCCAGTCACTCTTCTCCAGGTCTGCCTTGAGTGGGGCTATCAGGCCATCCAGGCGTGGATCCAGAACGGGGCAGTGATTCATGTTGACGATGTCGTGACTCCCCCGGCGGTAGTAACCCGCCCGCAGTCGGCCCTCTTTGCAGCGCTCCAGCGGGATGATCGCTCGATTTCGATAACCGAGGCCCTCAGCCGAGGCCAGCAGCGGGGCCACGGGCTTATCCAGGTGGGCGATGCGCCGCATGGCATCCACAACCTTCTGGTGCTTCCAGTGCTGTTGACTTCGATCCTCCAAGTGCTGCAGGCTGCAACTGCCGCAGTTGTCGGAAAGGATGCAGGGTGGGTGTTGCCGTTCTGGCGCAGCGGTCTTGATATCCTCGAGGTCTGCGAGCCAGTGGCTCCTGGCCCGATGGGTGAGCCGCACCTGAACCAGCTCACCCGGCAGGGCACCCACCACAAAAACGACCTGATCGTCAAGTCGGGCCACTCCCTGGCCATCATGGGAGAGGCCGGTGATCTTTACTGCCAAGGTTTGGCCGGTGGTGAGGCGTTCCAAGCGGGCAGACCAATCCATCACCCTACGTCGTGCGAAGGGGAGTTACACCTTTGCATGCCGAGGCTTTCTGGCGCTGCTGAGTCGATACAGTGAAAACTGCACGTGGTCGCTGCAATGAGCGTCGTTCGGGATCTGATCCTCCAGGCAGATGATCAGCTGCGCTATCCCAGTGGCGGTGAGCTGAGATCGATGGTGGAGTACCTCAACCGGGGCGCCGAGAGGCTCACGGTGGTGAGGTTGTTGACAGACAACGAAAAGAAAATTGTGGATGAGGCTGCACGCCAGCTCTTCCAACGCAAGCCTGAATACGTGGCCCCCGGAGGAAATGCCTATGGTCAGAAGCAAAGGGCGCAGTGCCTGCGGGATTACAGCTGGTATTTGCGGCTGGTCACCTACGGCGTGCTCGCCGGCAGCACCGAGATGATTCAGCAGATCGGTGTGGTGGGTGCCCGCGAGATGTACAACAGCTTGGGAGTGCCGATGCCGGGCATGGTTGAGGCGATGCGAACCATGAAGGATGCGGCCATTTCCCTGCTCAGTGCAGAACAGGCTGCCTTGGCTGGTCCCTATTTCGACTTTCTGATCAAGGGAATGCAGACCAGCACCTGAATCGCAGTCCATCCTCACTTCTTGCCCAGATGGACAAAGGTCTCGTCTGGGTCTTTTTATGGGACCCAGAATAAGTCTTTGCTGGGACAACTGTTTCGTCATGCCCGATTCGAATTGATCCAAACCGGATTGATCCGACCCGGATTGATCCAGCTCTGATTGATCCGTATCGCCTGCCTGCCTGATCCACTCTTGGGAAAGGCTTGGCTGCGTACCTGTGTTGGACACAGGTACGCAAATTCAGAACTCCAGTTGATGCAATGCATTTAAGCTGGTGAAATTTCTCTGGACCGCCGTCCAGACCGCCTTGGACTCCTCCTTGTGCAGGCTTGTTCATGGTGATGGGTAAAAGAGATGGCAGGGGAAATGAAACCACCGATTTTTCTTATTTCTGGCAGCCAGCTCCAGGTCAAGTCAGATGATCTGCATTCACTGCTTGCTCAATCAAATCATCAAATCCTCAGGCGCAGAACCCAATAATCCTGGGCTAGACCCAGGCCGAGACGCAATTAGGGACCGAGATGAGATTTTATAGATAAGCTGAAATCGGATTTCTCACTGCGCCAGTTTGTGTCGTGACTTAGGTCTATTGACGCGTCTCACTTACCTCCAGCGAGAAGGGTGATTGCCCGGGTCGCCCTGGCGGCGCGATATCGGCTGTCGCGGTTGCAAATTTGGTAAGACCCCTATTGCGTCCAGGCTGGGATTGGCAAGCTGTCAATTCCTGCGATAGAGCTCTTTCAGCAGTTGGTATGCCTCGTTGAGCCGTCGCATTGTTTCCTCATTCCCACCGGAATCTGGATGGTTACTCATTGCCAGATCACGATAGGCATCGCGAATTTCGCTGAGAGTCAGCCGGTGGCCATGGACAGTAGGTAGCCGGAGTGTTTTCAGGGCCCCATGCAGGGTCATCGTGTGTTCCAACGTCTGGAATGAGCTGCCCTTACGTCTTCTGCGGAACCGATGTACAAATCGGTGGATCAAGGTAGGAAGGCGAAGCTCCAGAGTTGAGGAACTGAATGGGTCTTCCAACAGACCAGCCATCACCATTACCCGTTCAAAGTTGGCTGGTTCATCGCCCCAGCTGGGAGCAATATGGGCCGCGACACTACACGCCAGCGACCAACTGAATGGTCGTCCATCACTCTGATCACTCTGGGGCCAGATATCCTGGGCTAGCCAGACCATTGCTGCTTCGAGAACGGCCTCATTGGCTCCTTTGCCATAAAGTTCTAACCAGTGCTCGCGCGCCTTCGTAAGGGCCCTATCGAGGCCACCCCTTTCAAGCTGGGGTAATAGTTCAACGGCGGATTCTTCAACAAGCCTGCGGGGTTGGAGGCTTCTTTTCAACTGCTCCGACTGGCGTCGCACAAAACCAGGTAGATCAATTCCCACCTGGCGTTTCTCTGGTTGGTCCCTTGGCGTATCACTTGTTTCTACGTCTTCCCCTATTTCGAAGCAAAAACCACCCGCTGTGCCACTAGACACCAAGACCAGGGCACCCTGTTCATTGAATGCTGACGTTGTCGCTTCCGCTGCAACGGGATTATTCTTTACGTGGTCTGCAGCTTCTTCTCGTGGTGTCGGTTGATAAGCTTGGTTATCGGTAAGTATTTCTTGTAAGAGCCGTTCAACGATATCTCCGCGACTGCGCAAACCCAATTCTGATTTTAATAAATCAATTTTTTCAATCAGTTCAACAGGGAGCTCCAGGCTGAGTCTCCGCCGCTGGGAATCTTGGGTAGGCTCCATGCCTAACGGCCCATCAAACCGCGCAACATCTCCTGTTGTGCTTCCAGCGCCTGCTGATACCTGTCGTAGAGAGTTTGACTGGTAGGGCTCGTCTGGACACCACGGTAACTTGGAGGCGGAGTGAGGGGAGGGGTAAGCGGTGGCACTGGGGCAAGGGGCGCTGTAGGAATTAACTCAATCGGCGCTAGCTGCCCTTCGACGACCGTCAATTCAGGGGGGATGTTGGGTGGGGGCAGTTGGTTAGATTCTGCAGCGGTGCGTGCCATAGTCAATTGCCGTTCCCGCTCCTGGAACATCGCAAGTTGACTAGCCGGCAGAACACTCAGGAGGTGGCCAGGGGTTGCATCCGCTGGATAAACCAGGCTGATCCGCACCTGGTTAGGTTGACCGGCGCGCAGGTTTAGTGGCGTGAGTGAGAGGCTCTGGCCTGAACGCATTCCCACATGGATTTCCTGGAGACCATCCTCCGAATGGATCTGCAGCGACCCTCGAAAGGCAGTGAAGGGTTTTGACGAGCCACTGGCCACCGGATGGCTCAGCACCAACTCATGGGGGCCAGATCCCTTTAGGTTCAGATCGATGTCGAATCGCACGCCATAGGTGCCGACATTGTCCAAGGAGGAATCCACCATGCGGCTGGCAAGGGGGTTTACCTGCACCTCGCGGGTACCGAAGTTGTGTCTGATGGTGCTGGTAAGCGGAACATGCAGGGGACCGTTGACTTCAAGATCGTGGGTCAGGCTTGCCTGATATCCATCTCCAATCGCCACTCCACCAACTCGGGAGAAAATCCGCCGCCCGTTGATGTCAGCAATTCGGTTGAGGTAAACCCTGCCAGGAGCCAGCCTCCCCTGGTCTAGTACCGTAAGTATGTCCCCATCGTTGCTGGCTTCCTTAGCAGCTACAACGGCCATCTGAAATGGGCCGTCACTGCTGCCCTTGAGCAGGGCGTTAGCTATGCCCAGGGCTGGTAGCTGGGTATGGAACAGCACCAGACGACTCCGAGCTGGGATGGTTATCGCTTCAGTAAGTTTCGGATCCAACCGACCCCGGAGAACCTGGATTGCGGTTGCATCCCCCGGGCCCGTATTCCAGGGTCTTGGGCCGAGGGGTTTTACCCCCATCTTGAAATCCTGTAGATAGGGTGCCTCAAAGCTGTTTCTCACAGCTCCATTCTCAAATTTGATCTGCACCGCACGCCCACCCGGATTTATCAGGATCAAGGCCAGGGTGAGTTCAGGTCGGCGGGATGATCTGGAGATCTGGCCCCGATTGGATGGGAAATACTTGTGGTGCATATGCACCCCGAATTCACCGTTGAAGGTATAGGTTGCATTTCGCAATGGCTGGCCTGTCTCAGCCGCATACGCGTAACCTGGGGCAGTATTGATCAATATGCCCGGGCCTTCGACTTCCTCAGGTTGATTTGAGTGGAGAACCGGCACCGTGTTGAAGCTTCCGTTCAGGGGCCGCGCTTTCTGGCCGGCCATCAGGGCCACGTAGGCACCAGCTGGCTGTCCACCGATCACCAAGCCCCCCATACCTATGGCCAGGCCAAGCATCAGGGCCAGGGGGTTGATAGGAGAGCGGCAGAGCAATGATCTCAATCCAGGAACGGGCGGGTTTTGGGGAGCGTTGTAACTAAATTTTCCCTGCAGGCGGTGAGGAGGGCACCACCGAGCTGGGAGATCTGGTCGGCCTGCCGGTGTTCCACGCCCAATTCTGGGGAGAACAAGGCACCCAGTTCACCAGTTTGGCTCGCTAGAACCTCCGTGTTCTGACCACTTTCTCATGTTTCCCCCCTTTGGCTGCTGCCCAGTCAGTGACGGAGGCTCCCACTCCAGCTGGCGTCACTACCAGCAGCGCAAACTTCGCATGCTTCAGTTCTGGCGCGACGGTATCGAACGGCAATTGGCGGCTCTCAATGCGGCCATCAGCACCCTTGAGCAGCAGATAGTGCGGGATGCTGGCAGCTCGGGCAGCTGATCGGAGTGTGAGCACTTTTGCCAAGCCCTTGCCGCAGTTCAGCCAGGCCCCGTTTGAGCCTTCTCTGCACGGTCATGGGACTCACCATCAAATGAGCTGCGGTGCGCCGGTACGTCCAGCCGCAGATCACCACCTTGTCGATCACCTGGCGGATATCCGGTTCAAGCTGGGCCCAATGGCGCCTGAGACCCAGCAGCTCCTCCGCCGGCCCATCGTCGCTAAGTCTCCCGGCCCCATCTCCCCATTGATCGGGGGCCGCCCCTCCCCAGGCGTCGAGCAGCTCGTCCGCCAGGTTGATGGGCCGGCTCATGGCTTTCCCCCTCTGCAGCTCCAGCCATTGTTGGGCATCGAGCATCAGTGCTCTTCGCAGATCCTCCGAGCTGGCTTCCTGGCTGTGGCTCTTATACCAGCCTGCCTGAACCTTGCGGAGTTTGTCGTGTAGCTCCATCTGACGTCGGGGCAGCCGCACAGCCGTTGCTGAGTCCCTCAGGTAGTGGAGGATTGCACCGCGGATATGGGGCCGGGCAAAGGCCTCGAAGGGAGTGCGGGTTTTGGCGTCATAGAGCTCGGCGGCCCGCAGCAGTCCCATCAGGCCAACCTGGATCAGATCCTCGATCGGCTCGGGACACCGGCGGCCGTAGTGCACCGCGATAGGCGTGACCAGGTTGCGGTACTCGTGGACTCGTTTGTTGCGGAGACCTACTGTTTCTTTGTGTTGGCCAGCTGTTTTGGCGCTGGTTCCACTGGAGTTTTGTTTCATCATTGAGCTGGGCATCAGGCAGGGAGTTGGTAACCCCTTCCTTCCAAACAGCCCCAGAGCCAGCCTGCGGTGCAACCGTGGAATTACGGAATGGGCTTCAGATCCGTTCAGTTGCCGAACTGGCGACCGCCTCGAGCAGTTTCCAGGGACCATGGTTCTCCAGCCAGGTGAGATCGGATTTTTCGGTGGCGAGCAGGTATCCCGCAAAGGCCAGGGCATTGATGCTGAACCCGGCGCAGTGCTCGCGGCTGCGCCGCACGGTCAACAACCAATGGTCATCAAACAGCAGGTTGTATGGATGCAGCGGCTGGGAATCCAGCTGGGGCGAACCAAGTCCCAGCTCCTCGGCATGGTGGTGGTAGAGCCCAGGCAGATCGGTGCAGTCAATGGGGTCTTGGCGCCTGCTGATTTGATAGGCCCATGACCACTGGCGTTGCTCCATTTGGGCATCGCATAGGGCCGCAAGGGGACAACTAGCCTCCCCTGGCCGCCGTGGCAACAACTGCAGGTGCCGGTGGGGCTGGCTGGCTCCAGCTGCAGCACAACTGTTGAAGAACCAGAGCCCGGCCGTATCTCTTGCCAGTTGGCCCACGGCTTGCCAGTCCTCGAACCGGATCCAGCCGGACTGGGGTTGCCAGTCCTGGGTTATCAGCAACAGGTGGCCAGGCTGAACCGGGTATTTGTTGAGCAGCACCACATGCCCCGTGTCCAGTCGATCCACCTCCAGAGCCCCTTCCCAGGGCAGGAATGGGTTTGGTTTGGGTCCGCCCTGGAGAAGGTGTCTGGGAGTTTGGCTCACCAGACGGCGCAGGACAAACGGCTTGACCCCTGGCTGTTCAAGCACCTGGGTGGAGAGGGGTATCAGGGCGCCTGCCTGCTCGGCCTCAGCTGAGCGCTGCAACGCCCGCCGCCAGACCAGCTCAGGGCGCACCGGCCTTGAGGCGTGCCAGGGATGCCCCCTGATAGAAGTGTCCGAGGATCTGGTTATAGCGATAGCCCTGCCTGGCAAGGTCCTGGGCCCCATGCTGGCTCATGCTGGCACCCAGGTGACCATGGGCTTCCAGGCTGATCCGGCGGTTGGCCGCATAAAGGCTCTCGACTATTCCTCCCTGGTAGCTCAGGATCAGCCCTGCGGTACTAGATGTGGCCGTACGGGTTCTTGCGTTGCTGTGTCCCAGCCCCTTGTATGCCTGCCAGCGCGTGGTGTCGCCCAGATGCCAATGGCGGTTGGCCGGCCGGGCCATGTGGGCCAGGGCGTAGGAGCGGGCGGCGACGGCCTGGGCTCGCAAGGCCTCCATTGACCAGCTGCTCGGCATTTCAGCCCCCACCACGGCAGCGATGTATGTCTCCAGCCCCAGATGGTTCACCAGCCTGAGCCCCCCCTGCTCGCGGATCAGGCGCAGCCTGCCGCCATAGGCCTGATCATTGACCAGCAGGGCAGATCCTCTGGTCTGAAGCCAGGCTTCCGCTGCGGAGTCAACCAGACCATTGAGGGAAACCTGGTCACCAGGCCCTCCCTGCTGCAGCACCATCCCTTGCCGATTCAATAGTTGCCAGGCTCCGGTGGCAGACAATGAAGGTGCCGTGCCTGCACTCAGCAAGGCCACGCGGATCTCCAGGTCCACAGGTGGGCCAGCATCCGGCTCCACAAGACCCAGCATGCCGCTTGCGGCATTCGGCCCCTCTGGTGTCGCGGCTCGCCGGGTCTCCACCTTGCGCAGGTCGACTGCCTGTGTAGTGGTGTCAGAGGGCTTGTTTGGGGTATCGATCAGAGCATCCAGTAGCTCCCCGTGGGCCGCTCCGTAGGGCTGGGGTGCCAGACCCTGCGCAGCAAAGCCGACTGCGACAGCAACCAGGGCCATCGGGACGATCAGTATCAGGCGGCGTCCAGCAGGGATGACCAGGACCCTGCACCGGAGCCATCGCTTCGCCCATACAAGGTGCCGTTCCACAGAAGATGGCCCGTGCCGCTGAGACGGATCATGCCTGAGCATGCCAATTCACAGATCATTCCGCCAGGTCGTTGTGAACACTGCCATCCCACCACGGTGTCGCGGCCGAGGCGCTCTTGCCAGAAAGGTGCCACCAATGCATGGGCCGAGCCCGTTACGGCATCTTCACTGATGCCCAGACCTGGAGCGAAGAAACGTATCTGGTAGTCAGCCGGTCGGTCGAGCACGGTTGGACGTAACCCCCGGGGAGTGGCATCGAAGTCGAGCATCAACACCAATCCGCCCCGATCCTGCGGATCAAGATGCTCAGCCAGGTCTCTCATCAGCGCCAGTGGACTGCCTGATGGCAGCAGGGCCACCCGGTAGCCCAGATCCGAATTCCAGTAGGCCTCCGGTTTGACGCCCAGGTGGGCCCGAAGCAGCGCCACAAGGTTGCAGGAGGGTGCAGCCGGTTTCAGCGAGCCGCTTGGCAGGACGATCTGACCGGTGCAGGCAGAGAGCCCGTGAACCACCTCCAGGGGGCCGCTGCGACTCAGCAGGTGGCACCGCTGGCCAGGCAGGAGATGGCCCCAGTGCCCAAGGGCGAACAGGGCGGCCAGGGTGGCATGGCCACAGAGGGGAACCTCGCAGGTGGGCGTGAACCAACGCAGGCACCACTTCTCCCTTTGCTGCAGAAGGAATGCGGTTTCCGACTGATTGAGACTGCGCGCTATGGCCTGGAGCCAGCCATCTCCCAGGGGCTCATCGAGCAGCACCACGGCGGCCCCATTGCCGCTGCAGGGGTCGGCCGCGAAGGCCTCCACCAGCACCGCCGGAAGTGCCGTATTCATGGCCGGGCCACTTCTGCCCTCAGGCCACGCTCCATCAGGGCCCGGACCGCTTCCGATGGGGTGGTGGCCCCGTCTAGAACACTCACTACCTGCTCACAGATCGGCAGGTGCCAGTCATGGCGCAACGCCAGCTGCTGGGCAGCCCGTGCGGTGCGGGTACCCTCAACAGTGGCTCCAATCCGCTCACCGGCCTGCTCCTCGCTGTAGCCCTCAGCTAAGAGATGGCCGCAGCGGTAGTTGCGGCTGAGGCTGCTGTTGGCCGTGGCGAGCAGGTCGCCAAGACCAGCCAAACCGTAGAGGGTGCTGGGCAGCCCTCCGAGACCCTCCAGCACCACCCCGATCTCCGCCAGTCCGCGGCACAGCAGGGCGGCCTTCGCGTTGGCCCCCAGATTCAGGCCATCGGAGATGCCTGCAGCAACCGCGATCACGTTTTTGAGGGCCCCGGCAGCCTCGGTGCCGATTGGGTCCGTATTGGTGTACAGCCGCAGTCCAGGATCGCTCAGCTCATGCTGCATAGCTCCGGCCAGCGTGGGATCACAGCAGGCCAGCACCGATGCTGCAGGCAGACCCTGGCGCACCTCTGTCGCCAGATTCGGTCCGCTTAACACCAGCAGGGGCGCCTCTTCCAGGTGGGCTGCCCAGAGCTGGGTTGCTGTCGCCAGCTGGCGCAGATCCAATCCCTTGCTGCAGCTCAGCAGGGGCAGGCCCGCAGGCCAGTGGGGCGCCAACTCCGCTGCCAGGGGAAGCACCCCGGCCATTGCGACCGCCGAGACCACTAGGTCCTGATCTTGCAGCAGGCCAGGGGCACAGCTACCCATGCGTCTTGACCAGCCACGCACCGTGTGGCCCTGAGTCCGCCAGCGCTCCATCAGGGTCTCTCCCCAGGCCCCCAGGCCCAGAACGGCTATGCGAAGGCCCATCGAACCAAATGCAGTGGGCAGTTTGCCCTGTCATCATGCGACAGGGATGCTGGGCAGATCCAGCATGGGGTATCGAGATGGGCCCTGGAGGATCTGGAGCTTGGACTACCTGGCAGGGCTCGGCCCTTGTGGTCGGCTGTGGTGGCATAGGCCGGGCATTGCTCGCGGAGCTGGAGCGGCGGGCGCCCCAGCTGACCCTGCTGGGTGCGTCTCGCCAGGACTGGCGCCAGGCTGCCAAGGAGCGCTGGCAGGGCAGTGTGCACCTGCCGCTTGACCTGGCTGATGACACCAGCCTGGCCAGGCTGGTGACCAGACTTGAGGCCTGGCGCCCCCTGCGCCTGGTGATCCACACTGCCGGGATTCTGCACGGCCCTGGGCTCCAGCCTGAGAAACGACTCAGCCAGGTGAACCGCCCGGCCCTGGAGCGCAGCTTCGCAGTGAATGCCTTTGCGCCCCTCCTGGTCGCCCAGGCGGTTGAGTCCGCCCTGCCACCGCATCAGCCCTTCCACTTCGCCAGTCTCTCCGCCCGGGTGGGGAGCATCGGTGATAACCAGCTCGGGGGCTGGTATGCATACCGGGGTGCCAAGGCAGCCCAGAACCAGTTACTCCGCACCCTGGCCATCGAATGGCGACGCCGTCGCCCCCTGGGGTGCGTGAGCCTTCTCCATCCAGGCACAGCCGCGACGCCCCTCTCCGCCCCTTTTCAGGCCGGAGTTGCACCTGGGAGCCTGTTCAGTCCAGAGCGCTCTGCACGCCATCTGCTGGATGTGCTTGAAACCCTCGGACCGGATCAGACCGGCCGCTTCTGGGCCTGGAACGGCGAGCCCATCCCCTGGTGATCAGGCTCCGGCTGCGTTCGCCTGCAGTAAAACCAGGGGTATCACCTCCAGAGTTGAGGCTTCAGTGGCCTCAAGTCGTACCGGCGGTGCCATGCCGTCCTCGTGGGCTTCCAGCCAGCGGGGGGCGCATACACACCAGTGATCTCCAGGTTTCAACCCAGGAAAATTGAACCCCGGAGCCGGGGTGGACAGGTCGTTGCCCTGGGCCCTGCTGTAGCGAAGAAAAGCCTCAGTCACCACACAGCAGACGCTGTGCCGGCCCAGATCCGCAGCATTTGTGTGGCAAAAGCCATCTCGCAGCCAACCGGTCATCGGCTGACAGCCGCAGACCGACAGGGCATCCCCCAGCACATTGAGGGCGGGCTGGTTTGGGTTGGGGGTTGGATTCACGGCCGTGGTGCCAATTCATGTGAGCCGAGTCTGACTGGGTGGTCAAACCGACGAGCTGTTCCCTTCAGGGCCCCTCGGCGCTGCTTCAAAAGGCAACACACCGGCACAAACTGGCACCTGGTGGTTGACGGATTCCGGGGGGTAGGCGTTAAAGGTCGAAGAGCGCGTTTCACCTGTCTTTCAGCGCGACCCCCTTCATGAGCTGGGAATTCACCGAGGATGCGGCCTTTCTGGCCCTCTGCGACGCCTACAAGGAGAGCGGTGAACCCTCCGCCATGGAATTTCTCGCCCATGGCGAAGGGGCCTTCCACTTTCAGGAGCTCACCCAGAATGCCGCCGGAGAGGGCATTGATCTCAGCGACTCCCTCAACCTGGAGGAGTTCCAGCAGGACGTGATCGACGCCCTTGAGGAGATGTGCAGCTGACGGAACCCTGGAGCTGCCATTCATCCATAGAAAAAGGCGATCTCCTTCTCCTTCAGCCCTTCCCAGCCCGCTGCCTTCAAGCGGGCATCAAGGGTCGCTTGGTCGAAATGTTTTGAACCTGTCTTTACAATGCGGTTACGCATTGACTTTTTAACCCCACTCCGGGCCCGCTGACTCTCCAGCTCCATGACCTCCTGGTAAAGCTCGATCATGCCGGCGGGGATTGGGGTGCCGTCAAGATCGAGGCCTGAAGCAATCGCGGCATCTACGCCGCTAGGGCCAGCTATAGCCATGGATGGTGTTTGAAGTGGGTGCCCCGACAGGTGCAGCCCTGAGAACATCCGAATCTTAAGCAGAGAAGTATCGCGCCTTGCTGTGCAGGGCAACCAGAGCTGTAGTGCTCTGCTCAGGTTCGAGTTGGTCGCTCTCATCCATCGACAGGCCAATCCTCTCAGCGCCTAGCCAAACGAGTTGCTGGCGAGAGTCGGCGACATTCGGACATGCTGGATAGCCAAAGGAGTAACGACTGCCCCTGTAGCGTTGAGCCAAAACGTCCTTGAGCGTCATATTAGCCGGATCCGGGAACCCCAGTTCGCTGCGGATGCGGGCATGGGCCCATTCAGCAAGGGCCTCAGCCATCTGGACACCAAGGCCATGGAAATAGAGGTAATCAGTATATTGATTGTTTTTGAAAAGTGCCTGGGCATATTCCGTCGCTAGTTCACCCATGGTGACCGCCTGCATGGGTAAAACATCGGTGGGAATTGGCGATCCCGTAGGTCTGATGGACAGGTCCCTATAAAAGTCTGCTACGCAGTAGCGGTTACCAGAACGCTGGCGTGGTAGATGGAAGCGTCCGAGCTCAAGGTTCGTCGTCGTGGGGTCAAACACAACTACGGCATTGCCTTCCCGGCCGCACGGGAAGTAGCCATAGGCCACCCTGGGCAGCAGAAGACCTTCATTCAGACAACGCTCAATCCATTTGCTCAGAACTGGTTCGGCCTTCTCAGCCAACATGGCTTCATAACTCTCGCGACTTTGCTTCTGACTCTTGCGCAGTTGCCATTGGCCTGCAAATAGCGCGTTGCGATCCAGAAAGGAAAAAACCTCATCCAGATTGATCTGAGTTTCCATAAGCACTTGGCTTCCCCAGAACGGTGGCTGCAGGGCCTGCTCCTGGGGGACCATGGCTGAACGCTGGTCATCCACTGAATTGTCATCTTCGCCAGAGGATGCAATCGGGTCAGGCTGCAACGCCGGTTCATGTTCGCTTGCAGCCTCTGTAGTCAGGTTGATTTCAGCCGGATCTGCTGAGCTGAGTCCCAACCCGCCCGGAATATTGCCGGTGAAGCCCTGGAAGTCATCCCATTCCCCCGCTGCCTTGGCTTCCACAAGAGCATCCATGAAGCGCAGATCAGCAAAGGCGTCCCGCCCGTACACCACCTGGCCCCGATAGGCGGCACGGCAGTCGCCATTAACGAAGCGAGGTGTGAGAGCCGCACCCCCGAGAATCACCGGCACAGTTATATTAACCCGGTTGAAAGCTTCCAGATTGTCTTTCATAAAGGCAGTTGATTTTACAAGCAATCCACTCATGGCGATACAATCAGCCCTATGCTTTAGCTGGGCCTCAATTATGGACTCACAACTCTGCTTTATGCCAAGATTGATTACTTCATAGCCATTATTAGTGAGGATAATATCAACTAAGTTTTTGCCTATATCATGAACATCGCCCTTGACTGTAGCGATCAGAAATTTGGCCTTCGAGGAACTTTCACCTTCACTCTTTTCCATGTGAGGCTCCAGATAGGCCACCGCCGCCTTCATGGTTTCGGCGCTCTGCAGCACGAAGGGCAGTTGCATCTGGCCGGCACCAAACAGTTCACCCACAACCTTCATGCCATCAAGCAGAAACGTATTGATGATTTGTAGTGGAGGATAGGCTTTGAGGGCTTCATCGAGGGATGGTTCGAGCCCAAGCCGCTCTCCATCAATGATGTGTTGCTTCAGTCGTTCTTCAACCACCAGGTCGGCCAGGCAAGGCCCCGATGCACGGGCATCCTTGGCAGTTACGCCCTCAAACAGGGTAGTGAGCTGGGTCAGGGGGTCGTAGGTGCAGATCGCTCCCGATCTGTCAGACTCAAATCTCCGACGGTCATAGATCAGATCGCGACAGACCTGCTGGTGCTCCTCGCTGATCTTGGCTAGTGGAAGGATCTTGGCCGGGCTGATGATCGCGGCATCCATGCCTGCCTCGCAGCAGTCATGCAGGAAGACGGAATTCAGCACAATCCGTGCCGCTGGTGAAAGCCCAAAGCTCACATTGCTGACGCCAAGCACCAGATGGACACCAGCCAGATCGCTGCGGATACGGCGGATTGCTTCCACTGTTGCCGCCCCATTCAGGCGATCTTCTTCTATACCGGTTGAGATTGGCAGGGCTAGCGGGTCGTAGAAGATATCGTGAGCTGGTATTCCGAATTCCACAGCATCTCGATAGGCCCTTTGGGCAATGGAGAACTTTCGTTCAGCTGTGCGGGCCATTCCCTCTTCATCGATGGTTCCGATTACTACCCCGGCGCCATATGCTTTAGCCAGGTTCAAAACCTTGAAAAAGCGCTCATTTCCATCTTCGTAATTGGTAGAATTTAGAATGCACTTACCACCTGCAACCTTCAGGCCTGCCTCCATTTTCTGCCATTCGGTTGAATCGAGCATCAGCGGGAGGTTGACGTTTGTTACTAGTCGACTGACTAGTTCGTGCATATCACGTTCACCATCTCTGCCAACGTAGTCGACATTGACATCGAGCACGTGGGCATTCTCCTTGACCTGGCCTCTCGCTACCCCAACCAGCCCATCCCAATCCTCCTCGGCTAGCAGCTCTCTTACCTTTTTGCTGCCGCTGGCATTGAGCCTTTCGCCGATTATCAAAAATGAATTGTCCTGGTGATACGGAGTGCTGCCATACAGAGAAGCAGCTGATGGTTCCCCGTTCAGCAAGGGACGTTCGTGTCGGTTCTCAGGAGTGCGCACCAATCTGGCAGCTGGCCTGAGTTCTGAGGCCAGCTCCACCAGTGCCCTAATATGCTCGGGAGTGGTTCCACAGCAGCCTCCGATTACCTGGACACCGAAGTCTTCAACAAAGTGCAGTAACTGCATCTTCATTTCCACCGGCGTTAATCTGTAGTGGGCAACGCCGCCGACATTCTCGGGCAAACCAGCATTGGGAATGCAACTGATCACAAAGGGACTGATTTCGCTCAGATAGCGAATATGTTCTTTCATCTGCTCCGGGCCAGTAGCACAGTTCAGACCAAGCACATCAATCGGGAAGGGTTCCAGAATTGAAACCACTGCAGCAATGTCGGAACCAACAAGCATGGTTCCCGTTGCTTCCATAGTCACACTCACCATCAGCGGTCGGCGTTGGCCAATCTTGCTGAACGCCTCCTCTATACCCTGTAATGCAGCTTTTATCTGTAACACATCCTGGCACGTTTCGACGATGAACAGATCCACGTTGCCGGCCAGAAGACCTTCTGCCTGTTCAGCAAAAGACGCCTTCATTGTATCGAAGTTGACATGCCCTAAAGTGGGCAACTTTGTAGTTGGCCCCATGGAGCCGGCAACGAAACGGGGTTTTTCAGGGGTGCTGTATTGGTCTGCCATTTCGCGAGCAAGCTCGGCGGCACGCTTATTCATGGCAAAGCTCTGATCACCTATGGAGTACTCATCAAGCACCAATGAGGTTGCACCGAATGTGTCGGTTTCGATCACATCGCAACCGGCCTCAAGAAACTGCCTGTGCACTTCCTGAACAGCATCAGGCCGTGTGAATACAAGGATTTCATTACACCCCTCCAGTGCCGCACCACCAAAATCCTGAGCGTTTAGGTCCATTCGCTGGAGCGAAGTGCCTGTGGCTCCGTCAAACACCAGTAGGGGGCGATCTACGCTATGAAGCCGTTCGAGAAAATTCACGTTTTTCAGCCGTCTAATCGGATACGCGTCACCCAACTGTCATAGGCGGGATCGCGGCCTTCCGTGATCGCTGTCAGCCTTTCCCTTATGGCTGACATTATAGGGCGCTCGTGGGGCATGTCGGTGGTCTCCACCCGACGCACGGGAGTGACTTTGGCAGCCGTTCCACTGAGAAATACCTCGTCGGCAACGAACAGCTCACTTTTATCCACCGGCCGTTCCAGCACCTCCATACCCATGGCCCGCGCCAGGTCAATCACGCTGGCCCGCGTGATCCCTTCGAGGATGTCCTGGTCGACGCTGGGCGTTATCAGCACCCCCTCGCGCACCAGAAAGAGATTCATGCCACTTGCCTCGCTCAGCTTGCCGCGACTGTTGAGCAGCAGGGCCTCGTCGAAGCCACTCTTGACAGCTTCGGTTTTCGCAAGGGAGCTGGTGATGTAGGCGCCACTGATTTTTCCCCGCAGGGGTAAGGAACGATCCTCCTGCCGGGTCCAGGAACTGATTCGGCAGGTCACGCCATCGGGTGGCAGGTAGTCGCCAAGTTCCAGTCCGTAGATCAGAAAGTCGGTTTCGATATTGTGCAGCCGCGGTGCAATACCCAGATCGCTGGTGTAGACAAAGGGCCTCAGATACACAGGACAGGTGGGTTTGTTGGACCGCAGGAACTCCCTGATCGCCAGATTGATTGTGTCCTCGCTGAGCTCGGTCAGCAACAGCCGTGCACTCTGACTCAGTCGCCGGACATGGCGATCGGCCCGGAACAGGAGTATTTCATCTGAATCGCCCGGATTGGGAATCGCCCTCATGCCACCAAAAGCACCCGTGCCGTAGTGAAGGGCATGGGTTGCCACTGAGAGGGTTGCCTCCGCAAAGGGCACGCATCGGCCACCGAACCAGGCGAAGGGCAGGAACTGGTGCATGGTGGCAGATGGGCTGGCAGAGCAGGCGCGACCACTTGGGCTCGCGGGCGGCTTGATCCTCTCACCGCAACCTGCAGGATGGAGTCATGCATCGCTTGGCATCAATACCGGGGGGAAGTGGAGCAGGCGATGCCGGTGCGCTGGTCGAGCAGCCGGCAGCTCCGGTGCTGCTGCTCAGCAGCGCCGACACTGACCTGCTGGCAATTGATCAGCTGCTCGAGCGGGAACCCGCCCTGCTGGGGGCCGAGTTGCGATGCCTGAATCTGGCTGCCCTGATCCACCCTGCCCAGGTGGACCATTACCTCAACACCACGGTGAGTAAAGCCAGGCTGGTGGTTGTGCGTCTTCTGGGGGGTAGGGGCCATTGGAGCTATGGCCTTGAGCGGCTCATGCATTGGGTTGAAGAGCAGCCAGGCCGTCATCTGCTTGTGCTCGCCGGAACGGAGGAGGAGGAGACTGGCCTGGCGGAGCTGGGAACGGTGCCAGTCCAGCTTGCGGTCGTCCTGGCCCGTTGTCTGCGTGAAGGCGGTCCCGGCAATCTGCGATCACTGATGGAGACCCTGCGGGATCTGCTGGCCGGAGGTGAGCCACAGCTGCCGGAGGTCCAGCATCTAGCCGATCCGTTGCCCTTTGACTGGCGTCATGAACCGGGACCCAGGGTTGGTGTGGTTGGCTATCGGGCCCTTCTGCAGGCCGGTGATCTGGCCCTGATGGAGGCCACCCTTACCGCCCTGCGCAGCGCAGGGCTGAGCCCCCGGGCGCTCTGGGTGAGTGGTTTGCGTGAGCTTTCGGTTCAGAGCGGTGTAGCCGATCTGTTCGGGCGGGAAGCCGTTGAGGCGGTTCTGATCAGCACCTCATTTGCCTCCGTACGTTTTGAGGAAGCTGGCCTTGGATCACCCCTCTGGGAGAAGTTGGGAGTGCCGGTGTTCCAGTTGCTCTGCAGCAGCCAGCCTCGGCAGCGATGGCAGGAAAGCAGTATCGGCTTGGGACCCATTGACCTGACCCTGCAGGTGGCATTGCCCGAGCTAGATGGCCGCCTGACCACCCGCATCGGGGCATTCAAGGAAACGGTGGCTGCCAGTGGCCGGCTTGCTGCAGCCCTGCAGAGCTACCAGCCCGATCCAGAAAGGCTGGCCTGGATTGCCCGGCTTGCTGCCAACTGGATAACCCTGCGTCAGACACCTGCGGCCCAGCGGCGGATTGCCCTGGTGCTGGCCAACTATCCAACCCGCAACAGCAGGCTCGCCAATGGGGTAGGCCTGGATACCCCGGCCTCTGTTGCCCTGATCTTGCAATGGCTTCAACAGGATGGGTACGCATTGGGCAGGGCGGCACCCGCTGATGGGGATGCCCTGATCCAGGAGCTGTTGGCAGGCCGTACCAACGACCCGGAGAGCTGCCATCGACCGGCCCTCGACCACCTGCCCCTGGCTGACTACCTCAGTTGGTATCAGCAGTTGCCGGCCGATCCCAGATCAGTGTTGGAGTCCGTCTGGGGGGTCCCAGAACTGGATGCTGGATTGCAGCCAGACCGCCAAGGCACCCCGGCATTTCCTATTCGGGGTCTGCGATTCGGCAGTGTGATCGTTCTGATTCAGCCCGAACGGGGGTACGACCGAGATCCCAGCCTCAGCTACCACAGTCCCGATCTGCCGCCTACCCACGCCTACCTGGCCCAATACCTTTGGTTGCGGAAGAGCTTCGGCTGCCATGCCGTGGTGCATGTCGGTAAGCATGGCAATCTGGAATGGCTTCCCGGCAAGGGGCTTGGCCTCAGCAACGCCTGCTTCCCCGAGCTTGCCCTCGGAGCGATGCCCCATCTCTATCCCTTCATTGTCAACGACCCTGGCGAGGGCTCCCAGGCCAAGCGGCGCAGTCAGGCTGTGATTCTCGACCACCTCACCCCACCACTGGGAAGGGCTGGTCTGCATGGTGAACTCCAGCTGCTTGAGGTGTTGCTTGATGAGTACTGGGAGGCCACCCAGCTGGGCAGCGAACGCGCCGCAGGCCTGCGTCAACGACTGGCCCAGCAACTTGACAGTCTCCATCTACCTTTCGGTTCAAACCTGCAGCTGGATTCACGTCTGGAGGCTGCTGACGGTTATCTGTGCGAACTGAAGGAGGCCCAGATTCGTCTGGGATTACATATCTATGGAACTTTGCCGGAGCAGGCTGAGTTGGCCGAGCTCCTGCTCTGCCTGGCCCGCTGCCCGGTTGCCCAGCAAATCGGGCTCACCCAGGCTCTGGCGACCGATCTCCAGCTCGGCTTCGATCCCTGGGCCGATGGGGACGACATCCCCCTCAGTCAGACAGATCAACAGCGGCTAGTTGCCGCCTTTGGGGGCAAGCCACCCAGATTGGCCGGCGACGGAGCTGCCCTGCTGGAAGCCCGAGCTCTTGAGCTGGTGCACAGGGAGCTTGATGGCCAGGGAACGGAGCCCGGAGGTGCCGCCGAAGCTCAGGCTCTGCAACACCTACGCCAGGAGTTGATGCCCAGGCTGTTGGCCTGTGCATCGGCCGAACGCAGCGCCTTGCTGAGGGGTCTGGGGGGCAACAGGATTGCCGCTGGTCCGTCAGGGGCGCCTACCAGGGGAAGACCTGACCTGCTGCCGACTGGTCGCAACTTTTACAGTGTGGATCTGCGCGGTCTGCCAACAGAGGCCGCCTGGGACCTGGGCCGCCGCAGCGCCGAGCTGCTGCTCGATCTCCATTTTCAGGAGCAGGGCGAACACCTCCTGACCCTCGCCCTCTCCGTGTGGGGTACGGCGACCATGCGCAACGGCGGTGAAGACATTGCCCAGACCCTGGCCCTATTGGGGGTTCGGCCCATCTGGGACGGGCCCACCCGGCGGATGGTGGATCTGGAGGTGATTCCCCTGTCCCTGCTGGGCCGCCCAAGGGTGGATGTCACCCTGCGTATCTCCGGCCTGTTTAGGGATGCTTTCCCCCAGCTGGTCTCCTGGGTCAACAGGGCCACCGAGCTGGTGGCCCGCCTGGAGGAGGCGGATGACGCCAATCCCCTAGCCGCAGCCTGGCGACGGGAGGGCCAGTGCGCCCGTGTCTACGGCTCCGCCCCAGGCGCCTACGGAGCCGGACTGCAAGGGCTGATCGATGGGGGGCATTGGGAAGATCGCGGCGACCTCGGCGAGGCCTTTTTGAACTGGAGCAGCTGGAGTTATGACGGCCAGGCTGGAATCGAGGCCCGGGCCGATCGGCCCGGCCTGGAGCGCCGGCTGGGTGCCGTGCAGGTGGTGCTGCACAACCAGGACAACCGGGAACATGACCTGCTCGATTCTGATGACTACTACCAATTTCAGGGGGGCCTGAGCGCCGCAGTGGAGAAGGTGTCAGGGCAGCGGCCTGCCCTCTGGTTCGGCGACCATTCCCGCACTGCCCGCCCAAGGATCCACCGTCTTGAGCGTGAGTTTGACAAGGTTTTGCGCAGCCGCGTGCTCAATCCCCGCTGGGTTGGGGCCATGGCGCGGCACGGCTACAAGGGTGGCTTCGAAATGGCCGCCAGCCTCGATTACCTGTTTGCCTATGACGCCAGCACCGGTTGCGTTCCCGACTGGGCCTATGGCGCCATCTGCGATCACTGGCTGGGTGACTCGGATGTGGTTGCCTTTCTGCAGCAGGCGAACCCCTGGGCCCTGCGCGACATGGCCGAGAGATTGCTGGAGGCCCATCACCGGGGGCTCTGGGATGGGGCAAGCCAAAACCAGCTGGAAAAGCTGCGCCAGCTGGTCTTGGCCAGTGAAGCGAAGATCGAGCAGTCCTGATCGGCCGGATAGGGCCAGGTTCAGCTGTTCAGATCGCGCACCATCTGCTTGAACGGGTCGATTGCGCCAGCCTTGCCGGACGGCTGCTTGTTGAGCTGGGACTGGTCGGGGAACTGGGCATTGGCGGCCTTCTTCAGCTCCTGTTCCTGCTTCATGGCCGCAGGCCCACCAGGCACATTGACACCGAGGGCCGATCCTCTTTTGCGTTGCTCGAGCTCCGCAGCAGACATGGTCTGGGCGAAGGTCTTCTTGACCGGTTTTGGAATACCGCTGGTTAGGTCAACCTTTTCAGGCTGACTGTTGATACCTGCCAGACCGTCGGACATCTTTTCGAGCTTCGACTCCATCGATGCCACCTCGGCAACCATCTCCTTGTTGCCCGGACTGTCAGCCGTTCCAGGAAATGTGTGACGGATCGTGTTGGAGCGCCTCATGAAGTCAACGTTGCCCATGCTGCTTGAAGCATCGGGATCGAGAAAGAAGGTTTCAACTTCTTTTTTCGCTTTGGGAGGAGTGTTGTTCGCGGGGGTGGCGGCGCGAGGTGTTAGCAGGCGATCGAACAGTCCCATCGTGCGGCAGGTGAATGCTTCCCTAACCCTAGCGGCCGCGGAGGGTGAACCCATGGGTATCAGTACCACAACTCATCAAAAGTCCGCGCTCCCGCAATTCAGCGGCTATGGCTTCGCAAACCACAGGGGAGGGAACCCAGCTGTCACTCTGCTGGTAGTCATACCAGGTTTCTGCCCCATCGAAGCCAAGCTGATCAGCCGCACTGATGAGCCACTTGAATGGAATTCGGTAACGGGCAGGATGGGCCAGCAGCATCAGAGCACCTGCCTGCCGGCCTGCCCGCAGAACCGCCTCGGCCCGCAGGGCAGGGCCCACCGCGGTCTGCCCCTGCAGGTAGGGCTCCAGGCTGGCATGGTCCTCGCCGAAGCCAAGCGCCAGTACATGGACCAGGCAACCCTCGAGCAGGCAGCTGATTTCCACCCCCCGCCACAACCTGGGTACGGGCCTGCCGCTTTCTGCAGCGGCGCAAAACCTGGACGCCGCGGGATCATGGGCAGCAATGCTGTGGTGATCTGTGATAGCCAGGTGTTCCAGGCCTAGCTCCAGGGCCCGATCAGCAAGTTCAACGGGGCTGAGACTGCCGTCACTGAAGGTGGTGTGGCAGTGGAAGTTGACCCTGCCGGGGCAGCAGCTGGGCGTAATTCCCTGCAGCACCGGTCGCAGGGGATGCAGCAGCGAGCCGGCATCATCCATTTGCGGCCAACCCTTCAGTTCTCAACCTACGCCAGCGAGCATAAAACTGAATTGAGGCTGCCATCGCCAAAGCCAGTGCAACCGTCAACCAGGTGGCGGCACCGCTGGGAAACTGGTTCTTGAACACGACCAGCATCACCACTATCACCAGCAGCAGGGTTGGCAGCTCGTTGAGCGCCCGCAATTGCCTAGGGCTCCAATTACACGCATCCCTGCTAAGTTGCCCCATTAAACGATAGCAGAAAGCGTGATATACGAGCAGTAACGCAACGAAAAACAGCTTGGTGTGCATCCACCCCTGCTGCAGCCAGCCTGGGTTGACGCTGAGCAGGCCAACAGCGCACACCAAGGCCACCACCATTCCCGGGGTGGTGATGATGTTGGCGAGCCTGCGCTCCATCAGCGCGTACTGCGCCTGGAAAGGATGGCGCAGATGAGCCTCGAGCTCCTCAGCTTCACGGTGATAGATGAATAGCCGTACAAGATAGAAAAGGCCTGCAAACCAAACCACCACCCCGACGATATGCAGGGTCTTGAACCAGAGATAGGCCTCCGGCGGCCAGATCAGGGCCAGCAGGGGCATGGCGGATGTGAACAGGGCAAACCACAAGGTAGGGCCCCAGCCCCCCTGGTGTTCAGACCTTGATCCTCTCAATCCCAGCGCGCCGGGTTCTGGCTGGGCCGGAAGCTGCCGAAGTCGAGCGGCCGCTCAATCAGATCCTCCGTGATCGTGCTGCAGATCGCGTTGAGCGGCAGGGAAAAGCTGCTGCCATCGCGATCAAAGGGTCCCTCCACGTAGGAGCCGATGCGCTCAGCCGTGAGGAAGCCAAGAAACAGCACCACCCCGATCAGCACATGGGTGGAGCGCTCGAATTCGAGCAGCAGCTGCAGGCCGTAGAGCCAGGTGATCAGCCGCACGAACACGTCATAGGAGGCGGGAATCGGTGTGTTGCGGATGCGTTGCAGCCCGCCGATCGCGTCGTGGCAGTGGTTGTTCACCTCCATCAACTGCCGGCGCCCCCAGCCATCGATCCAGCCATCACGATGCAACCGCTCCACCGCCCGGGCCCGCTGCCGGCAGAGTTCCTGCAGGGAGGTGGTGATGGGCAGCTTCAGATCGGCCAGCAGAGCCTCCACAGCCCGACGAATATCGGCGCGCCAGTAGTTGCGCAACTCGAAGTTCAGCAGCCACACCAGGGCCACCTGATACTCCACCAGAGATCTGCCGCGCTTGCTGGCCAGCTGCGAAGTTGGCAGCAGGGCCAGCAGCAGGTCACGCCACTGGCGGCTGTGATTCACCACCGATCCCCAGAGGCTGCGGGCCTCCCACCAGCGGTTGATGGCCTGGGTGTTGCGAAAGCCGATGAAGATTGACACGGCGATACCCAGCACCGAGATCCCCATGGGCGTGAGCGTCGACCGGACCTGCAGGGGGCCGCGCCACACCACAGCCGCCACCAGCAGCGCCAGCAACAGCAGGTCGAGGCGCATCCGCCAGAGGAGCTGCAGCAGCACCAGCCCGTAGTCCTGCCGGCGAGTGCGGGGTGGATCGCCATGGCCCCCCATCATCATCATCGAGATCGCTGGTGCGAACGGCAATTCATCATCCCGGAAATGCCGCAGCGGTCTGATGGGCGGCTGCACTGGCCTGAATCGCCGCCAGTTCGTCGTCGGGGATCCGCTCCAGCTGCTTGATCACCAGGGTCATGCGGGGGTTGGGGCCCAGCTCCCCGGCGTGGCGGGCCAGAAAGTCCCAGTAGAGGGAATTGAAGGGGCAGGCATCGGGGCCGCTGCGCTGCTTCGGGCTGTAGCGGCAGCCCTTGCAGTAGGTGCTCATCCGGTTTATGTAGTTGCCGCTGGCGGCATAGGGCTTGCTGGCCAGCAGGCCGCCGTCGGCGAACAGGCCCATGCCGAGCACATTGGTCTGCATCACCCAGTCATAGCCGTCGATGAACATCCGGTGAAACCAGCCGGTGAGGGCCTGGGGATCGAGGCCGGCTATCAGGCCGTAGTTGGCCAGCACCATCAGCCGCTGGATGTGGTGGGCGTAGCCGCTGACCTTCAGTTCGCCGAGCACGGTGTCGAGGCAGGCCATGCCGCTGCCACCGAGACCTTCAAGCCAGGCTGGCAGCGGCCGATCGGCACCAAAGTGGTTGCGCTGGGAGTAGTCGGACCCGAACCACCAGTAGAGCCCGTGGGTGTACTCACGCCAACCGAGAATCTGGCGGATCACCCCCTCCAGTGAGGCCAGCGGCGTGCCCCGCTCCAGACCCGCCTGCTCCAGGCGGCGGATGACCTCAAGGGGCCCCAGCAGGCCCAGGTTGAGGTACGGCGACAGCAGGGCGTGCCAGAGAGTTGGCTGACCGCCCACCATCGCGTCCTGGTAGGGGCCGAAGCCATCGAGGCGGGTGGCGATGAAGTGCTCCAGCACCGCCAGGGCCTGGCTGCGGGTCACACCCCAGTGGAAGGGTTGGCTCTCCCCCGGCAGGCCGGCCTCGCCAGAGGCATCCAGCTCCCCGGCCAGGCGTTCCACCTTGGCAATCACGGCTCGGGTGATGCCGTCCGGCTCAAAGGTAAGGGGCTCGGGGCCCTGCAGCCCTTTCGGTGGGGCTTTGCGGTTGGCCTGGTCGTAGTTCCACTGGCTCCCCATGGGTCCATCGCCATCCATCAGCACGCCGAAACGCCGGCGGCCCTGCCTGTAGAACAGCTCCAGGCGCAGCTGCTTGTAGGGCCTGGCCCAGGCAGCGAACTCCTCCCGGCTCCAGAGAAAGGCATTGGAAGGGTGCCACTGCAGTGGGATCGGCAGGGCGAGGCGGTCGATCGCCTGACGGAAGGGTCGCTCCGCCGGCTCCATGAGTTCCAGCCTGGTTATGCCCTGGCTGGGGATCCAGCTGCCAAGGGCCTCGGCAAAGCTGCTGGCTTCCAGGTGGTCCACGGTCCAGCCGGCCAGTGTGAGGTCGGCCGCGAAATGGCGCATGGAACTCCACACCAGCACCAACTTCTGGCGGTGGTAGCGGCGCCAATGCAGCACGGAGCTGCTTTCGATCAGCAGGATCCGGCAGCTGCACCGGGCCTGATCAGGGCCAAGGCTTTGCTCCAGCGCGACCAGGGAGGGATGCTCGGTGGTCAGCTGGTCGCCCAGGATCCAGATGCCGATCACGGCACAACCCACCGCCTTTGCCCCCAGCTGATCATTGCCTGAAGCGGGAATCGGATTCGATCCAACGCTCGAAGGCCGCCAGGCCCTCGATCAGGGCCCAGGCACCAAGACCGCAGGCCAGCAGCCAGCCCACCAGCACAAGCACGGTCACCAGTACCGGAATTGCCGCCAGGGCCAGGAGCGGCCCGATCACCAGGGCTCCGACAGCCGCGAGCGCCAGCAGCGGCGCCACCAGCAACGGCGGTGGTCCGCTGCGCTCAGATACCCGGAGACTGTTGAAACGGGCCATGACGGCAATATGACAACCAGTTAATTCTGGAGTGCTGGCTAGGCGGCAATTTGGCCAGCGGAGGCGGAGAACCGATCGACCTACCCCGGTTCCCCCGCCAGCCGGCAGGCACGCCTGGCAACGGCGGCGGCGTAACCCCGGTCCACAGGTCCGGCCAGGGGGCTTACGCCGCCATTGCGGCAATCCACAGTCAGGCGCTCATGTTGACCCTGCTGGTCGCCCACCCGCAGGCGTAGCTGCCAGTGGTGTTTTGCACTGCGGCTGATCCCATCACCACAGACCGGACCGACGCAGATCCCGGGCGCGCCGAAGGCCGGGAGGATCAGAGCCGGGGACAGCAGGAGCAGCACCACCAGGGCCCCGATGAGCAGGGTAAGAAAAGACAGGTGCTTCAACTTGCCAACTCCTCGCCATCCATCCCATCACTGGGGTGAAAGTAGGTCCATATCTGATGGGCCAGGGCCGGCCCCACCCCTGGGGTAGCAGCGATCTGATCGGCAGTCGCCAGCTGGATCGCGTCGATCGAGCGAAAGTGGGCGAGCAGCTCCTTGACCCGCTTGGGTCCCAGCCCTGGGATATCGGAAAGACGGGAGCGCTTCATCCGCTCCCCCCGCTGCTGCCGGTGGAAGCTCACGGCGAAGCGGTGGGCTTCGTCGCGCAGGCGCCGCAGCAGCCGCACGCCGAGCTGATCGGGCTCACTCTCCAAGGGCAGCTTCGCCCCTGGCACAAACACCTCCTCCCGTTGCTTGGCAAGGGCACAGACCACCAGGTCGTCCTCGAGGTTGAGCTCCCGCAGTGCCTCCATCACGGCCGAGAGCTGTCCCTTGCCGCCGTCGACCATCACCACATCCGGCCAGTCGTTGAAGCCGCTCGTATGCAATGTGCTGTTGGCAGCCTGGCGCAGCGCGAGCAGATCGGCACCCTCGGCCTTGGCCTGGGCCCAGCGGCGGAAGCGGCGCCGCATGATCTCGGCCATGGCCATGAAGTCGTCGGAGTGTCCGGCCCTGATCGAGCTGCTCTGAATCCTGTATTTCCTGTAGTGCTGCTTGGCAGGCAGCCCATCGATGAACACCACCTGGGATGCCACTGCGTCGCTGCCCTGGATATGGCTGATGTCAAAACCCTCGATGCGCCTCGGTGGGATGGGCAGCTCCAGCAGTTGGGCCAGGTCTTCGGTGGACAACAGTTGCTGTTCGGCACCCCGTTGGGCCCGCTGCAGTTCGTAGCTGGCATTGCGCTCCAGCAGCTCGATCAGGTCGGCCTTCTGCTGCCGCTGGGGAACGGCGAGCTTCACCTTGCGGCCACGCCGCTCAGCCAGCCACTGCTCGATCAGGGTCTGCTGGGGCAGAACATGCTGCAGCAGCAGTTCGGGGGGAATTTCAACCGGCTCCACCTGGCTGTAATGCTCCTCCACCACCAGCTGCAGGATGCGGCCGGGCTCAAGGGGCTGGCCATCGGCGCCGACGGCATCAGCAGTGAAACCAAGCCGACCCACCAACTTGCCGGCCCGCATCTGGAACAACTGAACTGCCGCTAGCCGATCATCCGCGGCCAGAGCGACCACATCACGGCTAACCGAGCTGTCGCCCAGGCTCATCTTCTGATCTGCCGTAAGGGTGTCAATGCCCTGCAGCTGATCGCGCACCCGAGCAGCACTCTCAAAGTCGAGACGCTCGGCGTACTTGCCCATCTGCTGATTCAGCAGTTCAAGCAGTTCCTCGTTGCGCCCCTGAAACACCATCGCCACCTGGCGCAGGGTGCGGTGGTAACCCTCGGAGCTGATCTTTTCCTGGCAGACCCCAGGGCAGCGGCCGATGTCGTAGTTGAGGCAGGTGCGCTCCCTGTAGAGCGGCTGGGGCCGCTGGCGCAGCGGAAATACCCGCTTCACCAGGGCGAGGGTCCGGCGCAGCAGGCCCACATCCACATAGGGTCCGTAGAAGCGATCTAGGGGCGAACGAAACCGCCGCCGCCTGGTAATGAAAATCCGCGGATAAGGCTCACTCCATGTGATGCACAGGTAGGGATATTTCTTATCGTCCTTCAGCAGCACATTGAAGTGGGGCTGGTTCTGCTTGATCAGGTTTGCCTCGAGGGCCAGGGCCTCGGCCTCGCTGTCTGTGACGATGAACTCGATCTCAGAGACCTGGCGCACCATCAGGGATATGCGCGGGCTATGGCCGTGGCCGCTCTGGAAATAACTGCGCACCCTGGGGCGCAGCAGCTTGGCTTTGCCGATGTAGAGGATGCGATCCTGTGCATCCCGCAGCAGGTAGCACCCCGGCTCGGAGGGAATCTCATCCAGCCTGGCCTTGAGCCGTTCCGGTTGTTGGAGCAGGGGCAGTGCCAATTCAGCCGCCGTACTGCCAGCCCGTGCTGCCCAGCTCAAGAGCCGGGCCATCCCCATGCAGGGTGGCGGCCCTTACCTCCCCTACGAAAACGGTGTGGTCACCATGGGCAACCTGGCCCACCAGCTCGCATTCCAGCGCGCCAATCGCGTCGGTGAGTATCGGCAGTCCCAGGGACCCCAGGCTGAACGGTGCGGCATCGAAGCGCCCACCCACCGCTTTCTGGGGCTTGAAAAAGACGGCGGCCAGGTCCTTTTGATCGGCCTTGAGCACGTTGAGGCAAAATTTGCCCGAGCGCTGAATCATGCCATTGCTGGTGCTGTCGGCCCGCACCGCCATCACCACCAGGGGTGGGTCGAAGCTCCCCTGGGTGACCCAGCTGGCGGTGAATCCGTTCACCTCATCGCCCTCCGCCACGCCACAGATGAACACGCCATGGGGGATCTTGCGCAGCAGGGTCTTCTTGGCGTCGGCGTTGAGACTGGGGGGCTGAACCATGGTCGCAGGCGCCCCCTGGGGGGCTAGAAACTCGGATAACTCTAGAAATGCACAAGCCCCCAGACGACTTACCCCATGCGTGCCCTCTACCCAGGCAGTTTCGACCCGCTCACCCTGGGGCATCTAGACCTGATTGAACGGGCCACCCGACTGTTCGACGGCGTCACGGTTGCTGTTCTGCAAAATCCCAGCAAGCAGTCGGCCTTCAGCCTGGAGCAGCGTCTGGACCAGATTCGAAGTGCTACCGCCCACCTCCCCTGCGTCGAGGTGGGCAGTTTTGATGGTCTCACCGTCGATTGCGCCGTCCGCAGCGGATCCCAGGTGATCCTGCGGGGCCTCCGGGCTCTCAGCGATTTCGAGTTTGAGTTACAGATCGCCCACACAAACAAGAGCCTGGCTCCCCAGGTGGAGACACTTTTTCTGGCGACAGCTGTGCAGCACAGCTTTTTGAGCAGTTCGGTTGTGAAGGAAGTGGCGCGGTTCGGCGGCGATGTGCGTCACATGGTGCCGCCGGGAGTGGCAGAAGCTCTGGGCAGGCTTTTTAATCGGGTAACTGCTTAGCACCTCCCCATGCCCGAGGCCACCATCACCGCATTCGATCAACTCGACCAGCTCGAAGAGATCGTGCTGGAAGGCAGTCGCATCCCCTTCAGCGGGGGCCGGTTGGTGAACGAACAGGATGCAATAGAGGTGCTGGACAGCCTGCGCGATTCCCTGCCGAAGCAGTTGGCCCAGGCCGTGGAGCTGATTCGCCAGCGGGAGGAGTTCATCAACCAGGCCCGCCAGCAGGGAGAGGAGATCATCGCTGCGGGGAAGCGGGAAAGGGAGCAGCTGATCAACAGCGCCTCCATCCGCCAGGAGGCGGAGCGCCATGTGGCTGAACTCAGGGAGCAGGCGCGCCAGCAGTGCGAGCAGCTGATGCTGCAGGCCCGCAACCAGGTGGCCCAGACGGAGCAGGAGCACCAGGCGCGCATGGCCCAGCAGGAGCAGCAGTTTGCCTCCCGCCGCCAGCAGCTGGAGCAGGAGAGTGCCGAACGCAACCGCCAGTTCCTCGACCAGCATGAGCGCAACCGCCAACAGGCGATGGGGGAGCTCGAGCAGATCCGCCAGGAAGGGGTGCGGGTTCAGCGCGACAGCCAGGCCGAAGCCGAGAGGCTCCAGAATGACGCTTTGCAGTTCCGCCAGCAGACCCAGCAGCAGTGCGACGCCCTCCTGGCCCGCACCCGCCAGGAAGCTGCGGCCACCGAAGAGGGTGCCAATCGTTACGCCGAACAGGTTCTGGGTGAGCTGGAGGGCCGGCTCAAGGAATTGAGCCAGGTGGTGTTGGGTGGCCGCCGGGAATTGGTGCGGCTTCAGTCGCCTGAGACGATCACCCCCCCACCGGCCACTGACCTAAGCGTCAGCCGCAGGCGTCGGCAGGCTAAAGGCCTCAAGCAGTTGGCCGGCTAGGGCTGACACAGCCTGGTGTTCTGTGTATCGAGCAGGACCTGGCCGATGGTGTTGTTTGGCGAGCTGGCACCGTTGCTGATCGCACTGACATAGCGGGGGCCATCAGACGTGACCAGCACACCGCTGATGGCCCGAACCCCACTGATAGTGCCGGTTTTGCCAAAAAATTTGCCCGCAAGCGGGGTGCCTGCGTAGAGATTGCGCAGGGTGCCCCGCTGGCCTGCAACGGCCATCGAAGCCAGGTAAGCGCGGCTGTAGGGATGTTGGTCCATCCTCAACAGCAGGGCAGCCAGGAAACGGCTGGTGAGGCGATTGGCCCGGTCCAGCCCACTGCCATCGGCGACACGCACACCCTGCATCGGCAAGCCTTGCTGCATCAGCCAGAAGGTGACCTGCCTTGCGGCCTCCCCCAGTTCCCAGCTGTTTGCCCCCTGGCGTAACAGAACTTCCGCGGTGAAATTGTGACTTTCCGTGTTTGCCAGGCTCAACAGGTTGTGCATGGACGCAGAGCTTTCCTGGTGCATCAACACCGCATCCGCAGGCAGGGGCAGGCGGGCCGATACCATCGATACCTGCACTTTGGCGCCCTGCTGAGCCATGGTTTTTTGCAGCAGGCTCTGAAGCCGTGAGGGGGGATTCAGAACCGCCTCGTGAATGGCATTGGATGTGAGCGCAAGCCTGGTGATCGGAGCTCCATAGGCGTAGTAGCGATCATCGGGGTGCCAACCCTGGGGCCACCAGGTCTGGCGAGGTTCTTCGGCAATCTGCAGTTTCAGCAGTGACCGCAACTGGCCACCATCCCCGCCGGAGCCCAACGCCAATTTGGCAAAGCGTTGCAACTGGGGCAGGGCCAGATCAGGGTCCCCCTCGCCGGTCAGCCTGAAGCTGCCATCAGCCAGGCGCCACAACTGGGTGTTGAGGCGGTAATCGGTGCCAAGCCTGTCGAGGGCGTAGGCCGTGCTTACCAATTTTTGATTTGATGCCGGAATCCGCGGACGGCTGCCATTCAGGTCGGCCAGCAGCCTTCCCTGGGAATCGGCAATCGTCACACTCCAGAGAGAAGCCTGGGCCCCAACTGCTGCGATCAATCTCTGTTGCAGTGCCGGGCAACTCAGCTGGGTCTGCAACTGGGGGAGGCCAATCGGTGGAGGCGCTGCCGGCATGGAGGCCTCCGCCGCTGGCTCGGGGGCGAGCATCGACAGGGCAGGACCAGCCTGGGCAAGGAGCGGCTCGGGCAGCTGGGTTAAACCCGCCAGCAGAAGCAGGTAAACAGACTGGCCAGCCCTTCGATAGCTCACTTCAGTTGGCCCCCACCACGAGGCCAGTCACGGTCCCATTTAGCCGGTACTGCAGGCCCTCTATCTCAACCGGGGCACCAATCTTGAGATTCTGGTTGCCGAACACAACCCCGCCGCCGCTCTTACGCCCCTGACCTTCGAGTACAAATCGGGCATCCAGATTGCCCAGCTTGGCCTGGTTCGGATCGATGGCTGTGACCACGCTGCCGTTGGGTTGCACGGCCACAAGCAGCCGCTGCAGGGGCTGAATCTGCCTGACCTTCACCGACCCGTGGGGCTGGTTGCGAATCACGATGGCAACCTGTCCTTCCCTCATGGCAGCCTGAACAAGCCCGCTGGGGTTGGCTACGGGCACTCCCCGCACATCCACAAGCACCGTCACCGGGCTGAGGGCACCGGTGGCTTTAGCAATGGCCCCACTGAGCTTGGGGCTCCAGATCACGCCGGCTGCGGCGAGAACTACCGCTGCGGCGGCAGCTGCATCCACCAGGCTCCAGGAGCGGCCGTTGGGTGGGGAGGGCTGGTCACTCTTGACGGCCATCGGGCTGAGCAGGTTCCCGGAAGTGTAAGGAGGTTGGCTCTGGCAGACCAGCCATGGTGGTTCACCCAGGCTCCTAACTGCTCAACCCATCAATGAAGGCGTCGAACAGCCTCAGGTTGGCGTTGATGCTGAGGCCCTGTTCGTGCGCCAGGGCCAGAGCCTGTTCCTCCAGATCAGGTTTTCGCTCAAAGCTGGCCACCGCTCGATAACCATCCGGATCTGAGCGGTAGAGCTGCCATGGCTCGGGGAAGGCACGGCGCAGGGCCCCATCAGCAGTGGGGATAAGCGCGTAGGCCGTCTGCAGCCCAAGCAGAAAGCCCTTACGGCGCTCCCTGGCAACACTGCCGATGCCGACTGCCGCATCTTCGAGATTGGCATTGAGCAGCACGACGGATGCCCGGTGCATAGCGCAGACCCTTTCAACCAGGTCATAGTCCGATGGTCCTGGTGCAACCATCAGCAGCAGTTCTTCACTGCCACCTTCTGCCTGCTGCAGACGCTGCTGGTCCTTGAGGCTTGCAATCGCTTCTGCCAGCTCAGGAGCGTCGCGCTGGGCCAATGCGGTGGAACCTGCATCGGCGCAGAGCAGGCGTGCATCGGGCTGAAAGGCCCTCAGGGCGCCCAGCAGTCTCAGGGCCAGGGGCTGGATCCGTAACCCTTCAAACCGCAGTTCCACGGACCACAGACCTCTGGGGCTTGATCGCAGCGCAGCCTGGATCGCTCCGATGGCTTCAGCTTCAGCACTGCGGAGATCGGCGGGAAGCATCCATTCAAGGGAATTCAGCTGAACCTAGGCGCGCAGGCCTGGCCGGACCCCTGATCTGTCGTGCCTGCGGTCAGAAGTTGCCGCCGAGCTCGCTGCAGTGCCGCTGCCACCCCAACCAGGTCTGCCCCACGGTGCCAGGCACCCAGGCTAAATCGAAGGCCACTGCCAGCCACCCGATCTGCGTATCCCATGGCCTGCAGAACCGGACTCGGTGCATGCCCACCATGGCTGGCGGCCACACCACTGCTGCAGGCGGAACCGCTGCTTACCGCATATCCCTGCTGCCAGAGGCACCGCACCAGTCGCCTGCCAGAAACGGGATGGCCATCCGGGCCGGCCAGCAGCACGCTGAGGTGGTGGGGAAGTCGCTCAGGGGCGTGCCGATCGCGTGGATCGGGACCAGTGAGTTGGATGTCATCCAACAACATCAACTGCTCCAGTAGGGCATCGCGCAGGGGAGCGATCGGATCGTTCCCCCCCTGGCAAACCAGTCTCTCCACCGCGAGTTCCAGGGCCCTGGTCAGGCCCG
The DNA here is from genome assembly GCA_035284945.1 of Synechococcus sp. Classification (GTDB taxonomy): domain Bacteria; phylum Cyanobacteriota; class Cyanobacteriia; order PCC-6307; family Cyanobiaceae; genus Cyanobium_A. The sequence continues at coordinate 70,823 of JAYKGS010000098.1, read as the reverse complement.
CCACCAGGGCAACTGGCTCTGTTCCGCCCCGCATACCGGACTCCTGCCCCCCCCCGGCGATGAGGGGAGTCAAGCGGATGTCGGGGCGCAGCAGCAGCGCCCCAATTCCCCTGGGCCCCTGCAGCTTGTGGGCTGTAAGGCTGAGCAGGTCCACAGGCATGGAGTTGAAGTTGATCAGCTGGTGGCCGACCACCTGCACCGCATCCACGTGCAGCAGCACCCCGGCCTTCCTGCAGCTGTTGCCGATGGCCAGCAGCGGTTGAATAGTGCCCACCTCGCTCTGTCCCCAGATAAGTGACACCAGACGGGTTGGGGGCACCAGGAGTTGCTCGAGAAGCTCCTGCCTAACCTGCCCGACCCTGTCCACCGGCACCTGCTCCACCTGCCAGCCGAGCCGCTGCAGCTGGGTGGCAGCAGCCAGGGTGGCTGGATGTTCCACCGTGGAGATCAACAGACGCCCCGCAGGCATGCCGGATGCCACGCCCAGCAGCGCGGTGTGGATCGACTCGGTGGCGCCCGAAGTGAACAGAACCTGGCTGCTGAGGCAGCCCAGCAGTTCCCCGATCCGTTGGCGAGAGCGTTCCAGCTGCTCGCCAGCTGCCACCCCAAAACCATGCAGGCTCGACGGGTTTGCCCAGGCACCGGCATGAACCGCCGCCATGGCTTCGAGGACCTCTGCTGCAGGCGGGGTGGTGGCGCAGGCATCAAAATAGTTAGCCCAGGTGGAGCTCGCCGCCCTACTCAAGATCCTCACCCTCCCGTGCAATACGTGCCCTGATACGCGATTCAAGCGAGTTGGTGGCCAGGGCCACGAGGTCATCAAGAGAATTGGCCTCGAGCATGGCCTGCACCCTTGCTCGTGCGTCGGCTGATGCGCAGGCCTCAGGCTGGATACACCCCTGTGCACAGGCGCTAGCGCAGTCGATGCCTGTTTCAGTTCCCATGGACCCCTGGTGGTCATCCCAAAGTTCGGGGCTTGCGACACCGTCGAAGACGGCAAGCGCCGGCCCGGTCATGAACAGATGGTCCGTCTGATTTTCCCACTCGATCTCGAGGCTGCCGCCGGGGAGATCGAGCCTGGCCTGCCGGCCCACCAGGCCGAAGCGATGGGCCACCACCAGGGTGGCGCAGGCCCCTGTGCCACAGGCCAGCGTTGGGCCAGCGCCTCGCTCCCACACCCGCATTCTCAGATGGCTGGGGCTGACCACCTGGACAAAATGAACATTGGTCCGGGCGGGAAAGGCAGGGTGCACCTCAAGGGCGGCACCGAATCGCTCGAGGTCGATGCTTTCCACATCCTCAACCGGAACCACCACATGGGGATTGCCCATGCCAACGGATCCGACCATGAACTGGCTGCCAGCTGCCTCCAGGCACCCCTGGGCAACCCCAGAGGGTCCCATCTCCAGGGTTGTGGGGATTGCGGCCGGATCCAGAAAGGGCACGCCCATATCCACCCGGATGGTCCCATCGCTACGGAGCTCCGGCACAATTCTTCCTGCCAGGGTCTCGATCTGCCACTGGCGCCCCGCGGTGTCGCCATCGCTGTCGGCCAGATACCTGGCCAGGCAGCGGATGCCATTGCCGCACATCTCTGGCTCGCTGCCATCAGCATTGAAAATCCGCATACGCACCTCGCCATCGTCCCTGGCAGGAAGGGCCAGGATCAGCCCGTCTGCGCCCACACCAAAGCGACGATCGCAAAGCCTGCGTATTTGATCCGGTGTTAGCCCCAGATCGTCCTGGTCACCCGGGCTGAGCCGACCATCGAGGATGAGGAAATCGTTCCCCAGACCTTGATATTTGCTGAACTGGAGCACGATGGAAGCAAACGTAGCCACCGCAGAATCCTATGCAGAGCTTTTTCGAGAAGCACTCGGTTGCCCTCGATACCTCCCAGCCGAGCATTCGCCATCTGCAGGATCTGATCCGCCACCACACCCGCGTGGCAATTCAGGTGGTTGGGGTTGGTGAACTGGAGGGCACCCTGCAGTGGCAGGACGGCAATTACCTTGCTCTCAACCAGGCCGAAGGCCGACCCCTGACCCTGATCAGCCGCTCGGCTGCCGTCACGATCCGGGCCCTGGGTTGAATCGATCCGCTGCTGGGGTGTGGCACGATCTACCCTGCGATTCAGGCCTGGCTGCCGTGAGCGAATCACCCCGGTACCTACCCCAGGCCCTTGAAGCCCACTGGCAGCAGCGGTGGCGGGATACCGATCTGCACGCCACGGGAGTGACACCCGCAGATGGAGGAAGCTTCTACGCGCTTTCGATGTTTCCCTACCCCTCGGGAAACCTGCATATGGGCCATGTGCGCAACTACGTGATCACCGATGTGATTGCCAGGGTGCAGAGGATGCGAGGCCAGGGCGTGTTGCATCCGATGGGCTGGGATGCCTTTGGACTCCCGGCCGAAAATGCCGCAATTGAAAGGGGCATTGATCCTGGCTTCTGGACAGACCAGAACATCGCATCGATGCGGGCTCAGTTGCAGCGACTGGGACTTTCCATCGACTGGGACAGGGAAATCACCACCTGTCACAGCGACTACTACCACTGGACCCAATGGCTGTTTCTCCAATTCCTAGATGCCGGACTGGCATACCAGAAAGATGCCAGCGTCAACTGGGATCCGGTCGACAACACGGTGTTGGCCAATGAACAGGTCGACAGTGCTGGACGATCCTGGCGATCCGGGGCACTGGTTGAAAAGCGTCAGTTGCGTCAATGGTTTCTGAACATCACCGCCTACGCAGACCAGCTGCTTGACGATCTCGCCAAACTCGATGGCTGGCCGGAGCGGGTGCGAACCATGCAGGCCAACTGGATCGGGCGCAGCACTGGGGCAGAGCTCCAATTCCCCCTGGTGGATGGGGAGGGGCAACCCTCCGGCACCCATATCCGGATCTTCACCACCAGGCCAGATACGATTTATGGGGCCACCTATCTGGTGCTGGCCCCAGAGAATCCCCTGGTGCCACGGCTGACCTCGCTAGCCCAGCAGGCTCCAGTGCAGGACTTCTGCAATCAGGTAAGCCGCCAGAGCGAGCAGGAACGCACAGCCGAGGCCATCCCCAAGCGTGGAGTGGCCCTTGGCTCCTCGGTGCGCAACCCCGCCAGTGGTGAGCTGATGCCGATCTGGATTGCCGACTATGTGCTGGCTGACTACGGCACCGGTGCGGTCATGGGTGTGCCGGCCCACGACCAGAGGGACTTTGTTTTTGCAAGTCAATACGAACTGCCGCTGCGCCGGGTGATCGTTCCGCCGACCAGCGACAGGGACGCCGCTGGGGAAGGTGCATGGACCGGATCCGGGGTCTTGGTCAACTCCGGCCGTTTCAGTGGACTTTCCAGCGAAGCTGCCACAGCCGCGATCCTTACCGCAGCACAACAGGAAGGCTGGGGAGAACCCCGCACCAGTTATCGACTGCGGGATTGGCTCATATCACGTCAGCGCTACTGGGGTTGCCCAATTCCCGTGATCCATTGTGATGAATGCGGAACCATGCCGGTTCCACAGTCACAGCTGCCGGTCCTGCTGCCAGAAGGAGCAAATCTGGCTGGCAAGGGTGGTTCCCCCCTTGCTCAGATCGAGGCTTGGTGGACTGTGGATTGCCCCCAATGCGGTAAGCAAGCACGACGAGAAACCGACACCATGGATACTTTTATGTGTTCAAGCTGGTATTTTCTCCGCTATAGCGATCCCCACAATACAGAGCTGCCATTCAAGCGTGAACTGGTTGATCACTGGCTTCCAGTTGACCAGTACGTCGGCGGGATTGAGCATGCAATCCTCCATCTTCTCTATGCCCGCTTTTTCACCAAAGTTTTACGTGATCGAGGTCTATTGGGTTTTGATGAACCATTTAAGCGCCTTCTTACCCAGGGAATGGTGCAAGCACTGACCTATAAGAATCCTCAAAGTGGCAAGTATGTCTCTCCGGATGACATTGCAGATCCAGCCGATCCTCGTGACCCGCTCAGTGGTGTACCTCTTGTCACATTTTACGAGAAAATGTCAAAATCAAAGTACAACGGGGTTGACCCGTCTCGTGTTATCGAACGATATGGCGCAGACACCGCCCGCATGTTCATTCTATTCAAAGCTCCACCGGAAAAAGACCTCGAGTGGGATGATGCTGATGTGGAGGGTCAGTATCGTTTTTTAAACCGAATCTGGCGTCTGGTAGACGCTGCTTGCCAACGGGGACTTCAGATAGAAATTAAGCCTATTGAGATAGATAGCCGATCCCTTTCTGATGCTGAAGTGGAGCTGCGTCGAGCTGTACACACAGCTATTGCCGCCATCAGTGAAGATCTCTGCGGTGACTATCAGTTTAATACCGCCATTGCAGAACTGATGAAGCTCAGTAATGCCATGCATACCCACCAGGAATCCGCATCCGGGCCAGTTGCCTGTGAGGCATTCGCCAGTCTGATCATTCTGCTGGCACCGTTCGCTCCCCATCTCGCTGAGGAACTCTGGCTACGAATGGGGGCTAATCAATCTGGGGAAAACAGTGTTCACCTTCAAACCTGGCCGAGAGTCGATCCAACAGCCCTTGCAAAAGAGACAATCCCATTGGTAATTCAGGTTAAGGGCAAGGTACGGGGAAGTCTTCAGGTGCCAGTAGATGCGGATCTGGCCAGCCTTGAAGAGCTTGCTCTGCGGAGCGAAATAGCTGAAAAGTGGCTAGAGGGAAAGGCTCCAAGCCGGGTGATCGTGGTGCCTGGACGCTTGGTTAATCTGGTGCCGTAAAGACTGCAGTAAATCTTGTTACATGAGGCATGAAGAAAATGGCCCATTCCCCATGCAATTGATGCCATCTCAGCAGTGGTAGAAATAATGTGGAGACGGGCGCCGGGTTATCACGACCAAATGGCAGCAATTCCAAGAACAAATGCCAACAATATTGTCAATATGACCTCATATTGTCGATCTCACCTTTATTCAGATGGTTTGGCCGTTTCCGTAGGCCGCAACGCAGGCTGCGTTGAGCAGGGAGGCGTTGGCGGCGGAGGCTGGGGCGCCGTTGAGGCTGCCCAAGCGGCAGTTGCCGCTGGCTGCCTGGCTGATCGAGCCGTTGCTCCAGGTGAAGCTGACCGAATCAGGGTCAAGTGCCTTGACCGAGGCGTAATTGAGCTGAAAATTTGTCTCGGGTACCACGATCACGGTTGACTGCTGGGAGGCGGCTGCATTTACGGATTCTGTGATTGCGGCTGCGCTGGCCATGCCCACCACGCCCCAGCTAAGCGGAGCTGTTCCGTACCAACCGTAGGGCCAGGGACGGGCCGCCCAGTAACCACCTGATGCCCAGCCTGCATGCCAGGCACCAGCTCCATAGGCCCCGGCAGCCGGTCTCACCCCAGCACCGGGAGTTCCCAAGCCGGCACCGGGAAAGGCACCAGCACCGGAGGCTGGCCCACCGACCCCACCGGCCCCGAATCCGGGCCTTGGGGTTGCCCCAGCACCGGGAGCTCCCCAGCTGGCCCCCGGTCGAGCCCCTGCTCCCGAACCAGCTCCACCGAAGCCCCCGGCCCCTCCGAAGCCTGGCCGCGCCGGCGCCGCCCAGGGCAGCAGCAGAGAGATGCTTACGGCTGCCAGCAGGCAACGGCGTGGCAAACAGAGCATGGGGGGCTGATGCGAAGAAGCAGGGTGATTGCTAAGCCATTTCTAGCAGCGCTGCGGCAGCGGAGGTCAGCCCATCAACTTTTTGGGTGCGGACCATTGCCGCGGCGTGGCCCCAACCCCAGGGGGTATGCAGGATTCCTCTGAGAGGGCCCTCAGTCGTGCCTGAAATTAACTCTTCCATCATGACGGGCCTAAGCTGGGGGTTCTCGGGTGGTTTCGATGCCATACCCCGATTACCCCATCCCCCCAGATGAGCTAGATCGCCAGCGCGATCTCGAGCGACAGGGAATCCTCAACTTCCCCGGGGATGAACATTTCGACCGACTGGTTCGGCTGACGGCCACCGTGCTGGAGACACCGATCGCCCTGATCTCCCTGGTTGATGGGGACAGACAACGGGCCCTTGCCCACCACGGCATGGATGTTGATCAGACCCCCAGGCAGATGGCCTTCTGTGCCCACGCCATCGCTGAAGATGGGCCGCTCGTCGTCCCCGATGCAAGGCAGGATCCCCGCTTCTGTACCAACCCCCTGGTTACCGGTGATCCCTTCGTGCGTTTCTATGCGGGTGTTCCGCTGAGGAGCAACCAGGGTCACAACCTCGGCACCCTGTGCGTAATTGACAAACAGCCTCGCCATTTCAGCAATAATCAGACAGTCCTGCTGGGTGATCTTGCCCAACTGGTGTTGCGCGAGTTTGAGATTCGCCGACTGGCCACCGTTCAGCCGATCAGTGGATACCCAAGCCGTAGCAGCTTCCTGGAACAGGCGGAACCAGAAATTGCCAGGGCACGCAAAGGAAAATATCCCCTTGCCCTACTGCTGATCGAGGTTGATCATTTCAGCCAGCTGCGTCAACGCTGGGGGCAGGAGGGATCAGATAAAACTCTTTCGGCTGTGGCGGCCATGCTGAACTCCCAGCTTTGCCCCCAGGATCTGGTGGCTCAGAGCGGGGACCATCAATTTGTTCTGTTGATGGTCAATACCGATGCGGATGCGGCCCTTGAGCGCGCTGATGCAATCCGCTGTGGCATCAACGAACTGAGTGGCGTGTTCACAGCCAGTGGCCATAAACTCTCCATTAGTGGGGGTCTGACCCAGCTGGCCCCGGCGGATCAAAGCCCCTCTGACCTCTTGCAACGGGCTGAAAAGGCACTGGTACTTGCCCAGGGAAATGGGCAGAACCAGACAGCCCAGCTGCTTGAGAACACCCCCAATGCGGCCATCGGGCATCCGGAGCGACGCAGTAACCGTTAGTTAGCCGTAACCGTTAGATATGGGAATAGGGACCGAACACGGTGGCGCAGGCAGCTCCACAGCGACTTCCAAGCCTGATCGCCTCAGCCCCGGGCCAGCCCGCTGCCAGCCCAGCGGTCACGCCCGCGGCAAAGCAGTCGCCACAGCCGTAGCTATCCACAAACTTCCCCGGAAGCGGCTGGGCTGCAAACCTCCCTCCCGGCTCACTCCAACCCCCAGCCGAACCTTCGGTGGCGACCCGTAGCAGGGGAGAATTTTGCAGAGCACCTTGCCCAACCTGCTCGGCTGGATCAAGTGCACTGCCTATGAGGGCATCGCAGCGCACCCCGCTGGCGGCGACCACCGACAGAGGCAGCCTTGGTGTGACCGTGAGTACGCCCGCCTTACGGGCAAGCTGCAGGCCTTTGGCGTCCGTTGCGGTGACGAAAACACCATCGCGGAGGGCCAGCTCCTGCCAAGGAAGGGGGTCGGTGGCCTCTGGCTGAAGGCGACGGCCGATCACGGTGATCGCCCGATCCCCCTCTGGATCGACAAAACTCACGCCGCGCCTGGTGGGTTCATCGCGCCAGGCCACTTCCAGTTCGAGGCCGAGGGCACCGAGCCTGGCCGCAGCCCTTTCGCCGATTTCATCCCTCCCAAGCGCTGTGTAGAACTTCACCCGGCGACGACTCAGCCGCGCCAACTGCACGGCAGCCACTGCTCCGCCTCCTGCAGGCTCCTCCCGAAATGCCAGGGCCTGGCAGATTGATCCCGGACCAGGCAGCCTTTCAACTGACAAAAAGCTCACCCACTCAACGTGACCAACCACAGCTAGGGAGAGGTTCTCGATTGAGCAAGAGAAGGCCATGGCAACCCGGTTTGTCCCTGCATATGGGTAGATTAGTCTGCAATGCCAGTTCACCCTTCCCTGCAAGCCATGCGGGCTGCACCGCTCCATCTAGAAGCAGGCAGCGATGTGCGAGGCACTCTTGAACTGTTTGCTGCTCAGGGCAACGCCACCGGATATGTGCTGAGCGTGGTGGGTAACCTATCCCGGGCTGCCTTTGCCTGTCCTGGCAAGCCTGGTGCCACCATCCACTCTGGAGAACTCGAGATCATCACCCTGCAGGGCACTATCGGTCCAGAGGGAGTACACCTACACCTCAGCTTTTCCGATCCGGATTGCCATGTCTGGGGGGGCCATCTCGAATCAGGCACCCTGGTGCTCAGGGGTGCTGACCTACTGGTCGGCTTACTCGACAATGCAGGCATCCAAAAGGCTGGCACCAGAGTGGAAATTGCGATACTCCCCGGCTGTCCCTATTCAGTCCGGGCGCTGCGAATGCTGCGTAAGTTGGGTATTCCATATCAGCAGATTGAGCCGAGAGGTACGGATTCCCTTCCCCAGCTGTTCATAGATGGTGTGGCAGTAGGCGGCTACGACGCCCTGGCCGAGCTTCATGGCCGCGGCGAGCTTGAAAAGCTACGCACCTAATCCTGGCGATTACCCTATTTCCAATGACATTGCAAAGCGGGCTCAAGCGAGCCAGGCTTAATTTGTTCATTCCATTTCTGATCCTTCTGATTCCCTGGGCTCAGGAGATTATCGATCAGCTTTTTTATAATGGTGACTGGAACCTGCCCATGGCCCCAGGGGGCCCATTACTGGGCGTGTTTACTGCCCCCTTCAGCCATGGGGGGTTTGGCCATCTACTGGCCAATACATTAACGTTCATTCCCCTTTCCTGGTTAGTGCTGCTTCGCGGACGCGCTGATTATCTGTCGGTCTGGATAGGGGTCTATGCGGCGGCCATACCTATCTGGCTCATCTGGCCGATTGGTAGTCACGGCCTCTCCGGAATCGTCTATGGATTGCTTGGCTATCTACTGTTGATAGGCTGGCTTGAGCGCCGCATCATGTCGCTTATACTTTCCTTCGCAGTACTTGTAGCCTATGCTGGCGTATTGCCAAGCCTCATACCGATCTTCTCGCCGCCAGGTGTGAGTTGGGTCGGACACTTCAGCGGATTTTCGGGGGGCATGCTTGCGGCCTGGGTCATGGCACGCCAGCAGTTAGCCCATCCCAGGTCCTGAAGATTGGCAGGGCTACAGGGGACTTCAGCAGTTCTACCTAGCAACTATCAAATGGTGTACTTCGCCACAGAACTACAGTTTGGCATGGTCCATTGTTTATGATGGTCGTTGTTCTCATGGATGGAAACCTGCCATTATTCCAGCCTTTGCCACTACTTAAATCAAAGCAAGCGTTTAATTGTTGCACGGTGTATCAAAGCCGATGTACTGCTTAAAGAAAAAATCCTATTCCCATTTGAAGAGTGGTATTTTGATGCCCCTTCAGATGCTCATGTTGAGATCTGGAGCAATGGCAGCTCTGGTGCTGAAATCGTCGATCGGTATGACGCAGCAAGCCTTGCCCTTGCTGTGTAGGTTGAGGTCCAATCAGGTTTGCACCATTTTTCAGGCGTTGCCTAGCCAGAAGACGAACCTAGCCGTGATGAGCTGCTGGACCTTTTTCGCTGTCTTGGGCATAATGATCTTAGCCCACTAAACCAAGTAACCATGTCCAGTTCCCGTGATCGTCAGCTTGACTTGCTGAGGATTGTCTGCTGCGTAGCCTGGGCTGACGGGGACATGTCTGTTGAAGAGGCGCGCCTGCTTGCATTAATCGAAGCAAGATATTTTGGTGCTGATGATAAGGTCGGTGCCGGTTCTTCAGGCGAGCACCTCTCCTACTCGAATCTGGGCGAATTGCAACTTGAGCAATTGATAGAGCGCCTGGAAAGCGTTGAGGATCGTCTACTTGCTCTTAAGTTAGCAAACATGATGGCCCGTGTGAGCAAGCGTCAGCAAGACACCGACCTGATCAACCCGGAAGAAAAGGCCGTCTATAGGCGTCTGGTGGAGGGGCTTGACCTCAGTGAAAGCCAGATCCAGGAAGCTGAGTGGGCCGCCGAAAGGGAAGTCTCTACAGGCCGTAATATCTGGACCCTGATCGGTAACTCACTCTCTGGTCTGGGGGCCTGGCCAAGCGCGGAAATGCTTGAAAAGCCAGTTGGTCAGTGGCTCTGATTCGATCCGAGACCCCTCGACAGCCGGTTGAGCAAAGTGCTCGGCAATGCTTGATCAGATTTTCACAATCAGGACGCTGGGACTGCGGACCGGCTGAAACTCATTGACTCAGGAAGGGACCAATCGCCACTGGCCAGATAACCCCTGGGATTGGCGCAGAGATGGCGCAGGATCCAGAAAAGGGCCTCGGGACTGCTGGTTCCGAGGGCCTGCTGAAGGTCCTGGAGGCTGCGGGTCTTGCCGTCTGCCAGCAGGGCCTCCAGTCTCTCCTGAAGGTTGAGAATCTCGGCTGCCGCCTTCTTGCCTGCCTCAACTCCAGGCTGGTCATAGGCGTTGATATCGACAAGTTCGGCATAGAGCCCCACCGCCCTTTCGAACAGGGCAATCAGGGCTCCCAGCGCCCGTGCATCGAAGCGACGCAGGGTGATGGCCATGCTCTGGCGGCCGCCTTCCAGGAGGGCGGAACGGGTACCTTGGAGGAAACCGTCAAGAAAATCGCCTGGGATCTCATCACCTATCGGCGCGATGTCGCTGGGTTCCTCCAGAACCTCAATGAAGGTTACAAAAAAGTTATCGATACCATCCCGCAGTTGCTGCACGTAGGCGTGCTGATCAGTGGAACCCTTGTTGCCGTATACGGCGATGCCCTGATGGACCACGTTGCCATTGCGGTCAAGCTTCTTGCCCAGGCTCTCCATCACCAGTTGCTGCAGGTAACGACTGAAAACCTCGAGCCGGTCCCGGTAGGGGAGCAGCACCATGTCGCGCCTGCCTTCGCCATGACCGGCCACATACCAGGAGGCCGCCATCAGGGCAGCTGGATTCCGACTCAGATCGGTAACCCTGGTGGCGCAATCCATCTGGGCAGCTCCGGCCAGAAAGCCACGGATATCAGCCCCAATCAGGGCGCCGGGTAGCAGGCCAACCGCACTGGTGATGCTGGTGCGTCCTCCGACCCAATCGAACATGTCGAAGCGGCCCAACCAGTTTCCGGAGACGGCCAGTTTGTCGAGCTTGCTATCCAACATGGTGACTGCCACCGCCTGCCCCGCCCAATTGCCGCCACGGGACTCCAGCCTTGCCTGGGCCTGCTCCATGCTGATGTGGGGCTCGGGAGTGCCTCCAGATTTGCTCACCACCACCAGGGTGGTGCTCAGATGGCTGTCTATGGCCGCCAGGGTGCGGCTCATGCCAGCCGGATCCACGTTATCGAAAAAGTGAAAAGGCAGGCCCACCCCTGCATCCTGCAGGGCTCTCACCATCAACAGGGGACCCAGTCCGGAGCCACCGATACCTATCCAGAGCACATCGGTGAAGGGCAGACCGTTGGGGGCCACCAGGCTGCCCTCCACGACGGCTTTGCCGAAAGCTTCAATCCGCTCCAACTCGGCCTGGATGTGTTCGCTGATCGCCGCATTCGGAGCCAACCCAGGGTTGCGCAGCCAGTAGTGGCCGACCTGGCGCTGTTCATCTGGATTGGCGATGGCCCCCGCCTCCAGGGCGTCCATGGCTGCAAAAGCCTTTTCAAAGCGGGGAGAAAGGCTGTCAATGTCCCCCTGGCCTATGGCCATGCGACTGACATCTAGCCAGATACCGAGGTCGGCCTCATACCAGAGCAGCTCGCAGAACCGCTGCCACTGGATTTCTGGGCTGGAGCCATTGAAATTGGCGAGCATGGCGTTGCGGCTCGAGCCACTCACGATGCCAAAAACCTAGGGCGGCCTCTGCCCCATCACCAAGTGTTGGGACGGAGCGGCGACCGTTCCGTTGCAACTTGAAGGACGGGGGGAATTACCTATTATTGAAACAGTTCGAATCAATTCGGGTGCGATTCGGCCCCTTCCCCCTTCCCCGCTATCCCCATGCTGCCGGCGCCAGGCTGGGGGGTCTAAGGAGCCGATTCTGCCTGCTCTCCCTTCTGGTTGGGCTGGCTGCCCTGCCTCTCACCTCGACCCCGAACCGCCAGCCGCTGCTCTTGGACCCCGCTCTTAGAGGCAGCATTTCTTCCCCTGCGGGGGAAAGGGAGACATACGATCCACTCCGCTTTTCTGCCTCCGAACTGCAGGAGTTGAAGCGTCGCTTCGGTGTGCATGGCCCCCAACCCCGTCTTGCCCAGCTCTTCACCAGCGGACTTGACCAACTGGAGCCGCTGCGCTCCCACACCCTTGGGCGCATCGCAGATCTGCGACCCCTGATCATTGCCGAGTGTCGCCGCCAGCGGGTCAATCCCATGCTGGTCGCAGCCGTTTTGTTTGACGAGATGCGCCACGCCAAGCCTGGCGAGGACATCCCGCTGGCGGCCCATTCCGGTCTCTTCAGAACCCATGGACCGGCCCAGTTAGGTCTTGGTGAGCTGGTGCACCAGGGTCTGCTCAGCCCTAATGCCTCTGAGCAGGAAATCAGCCAGGCTCGCTCAGCCCTGCTGGATCCGGAACGGAACGTAGTTTTGCTGGTGGGTAAATTTGCACGCCTCAGTCGCCAACTCAATCTGCCCCCGCGAACCCTGGAGGCCAGCAGCAGCCAACGCGATGCCAAGGCCCTTGCCACCCTGGCCTACCTACACAACGGCAAACTGGATTATCCGAGACGCATCTTGCGTACCATGCAGGATCCTGAGCTGCACGCCCTGCTCTATTCAATCCGCAGGCAACCGCCTGCTCCGCTGATCTGAGATCCGACTCAAGCCAAATCTGATCTTGACCGGATCCAGTAGTAAAAACGCTGACTGACCGGGATCAGCCCCGGCATAGCAAGCCCATATTCTGGAGACGCTGTTGCAGTGCCTGCCAGTTGAAACTGCGGGGGTCAGCCCGCTCGCCACCGAGATCGACTGCACGATGGGTGGTTATGTGTTCGGCGGGGATTTCATAGCGCCGCATCCAGCTGGCCAGCTGGGCTGCCAGGGCATCGTACTGGGCGTCGGAATAGCCACTGTGAAAGGGGTCACTATCCTCGCCGTCAAGAGGGGTTTCCAGGCTGATGTGCAGGGCGAAATTGTTAACGGATCCGCCCACTTTGGCATTGGTCTTTACCCAACGACCGTTGAAGGCCGAATTGCCAGCTCCAAAAGCCCGTTTGGAGGGATCAAGAACCTGCACAACAGACCCATCTTCCCCAATCAGGCTGTGGTAACTGACCTGGTCCTCATCGCGGGGATGGGGTGTGATGAAAGTATTTATGGCAGATCCGATGCCATAAACCGTCTCGTGCAGTACTACCAGCCGAGGGGTCGGATCAATCGGATTGCCATAGGCATCAACGCTGAAGCGCTCGCCGTAATTGGTCGGATGGATACGCACCTTTGTGGCTGAGTTCTCAACCTGGCTCACAAGTTGCTGCAGTCTCTTCTGCTGGGCGGGATCCGTAATTGAGCAGCTCGAGCGCAAGGGCGATTGCCAGCTCGGATGGGACGGAGGTCCTGGTGCCAACCGACGTCCAGGCTCAGGGGCAACTGGTGCCTGGCGCATCTCCTCCAGCAGTTCAAGCAAACTGGGGTTACCGCTGGGCCCTCCAACCTGGGGATTCATCTCACGAGCCAGCCAGCCCAGACCCCCAAGTAGAACCAGGCCAGCTGCTGAAGCGCAGATCAACAGGGGCCTGGGCGATAATGTCACGGGAGTTCCATGCTCAACCAACGTCTGCGTTGCTGGGCCATGGTCTCAGTCCCATCGGGGTCTAGCAAGAGCCTCCAGCCAATAGGGGTTGGTGGGGCTGCGGTGAGGGTGGTTGTACGTACCAGTCCGTCTCGACAGAACAGGAGTTGGCGGGCCCGCAGAGATTCCCCTGCCCTAACCATCTCCAGGGCATCCTCTGGGGTCCGCAGCCTTACCCCATCGAGTGCCAGCCACTCATCTCCAACTGTCACTCCTGCCATGGCGGCAGGACCATCCCGATCCACCCCCGCAGCCCAGGGAGCACCCGTGCCTGATTCCAGCCTGCAGCCAAGGTTCTGACTAGTGCCCAGCGTGGCATCCAGCCGTAGCCCCACATCCGCGAGGTAGGTTTCCAGAGGAGGGTCGCCATAGCCGGACAACCAGGTCGGCAGCAGTCCCCTCAGATCTGGGGCACGGCAGGCGAAGGCCTCGACCAGCTCCGCCTCGCGATAGCCCCGACCCACTGCGCCGTAGCTGGTCCAGAGCTCCCGCAGAACCGTTGGCAGGCAACAGCCGGCGCGGCGCAGGTGGAGATCGAGAACCATCGCCAGCACTGCCCCTTTGAGGTAATAGCTGATCTGGCTATTGGCGGAAAAGGCATCCTGCCTGTAGAGCTTTACCCAGGCCTCCTCACTGCTGGCGCGGAGACTCTGGATCCGGCGGCCCGGGCTCAATAGATAGCGGCTCAGACATGTGCCCAGATCCTCAATAACCTCTGTCTCCGTGCAGCAGCCGGCACTGAGTGGCAGCAACTTGTCGACATAGCTGGTTATGCCCTCGACGAACCAGAGGGTGGGTACCACCACGGCATGGTCGTAGCGATACGGAGTGAGTTCGGCGGGCCTCAGCCGGCGGACATTCCACTGGTGCAGGTATTCATGGGCTGCCAACTGCAGCAACTTGCGCCGCCCGCCAGGACGGGCCAGGGAGCGGCGGCCGAACTGAAGCACGCTGCTCATGTCGTGTTCCAGTCCGCCATGGCCAGCCTCGCTGAGGTGGAGCACAAACAGGTAGTGGGGTGCTTCAGGACGGTCCACACCCATCAGGCGGCAGCAGGCCAGGCAGATCGATTCCAGCTGTTTGAGCCAGAGAGCATCGCTTTCAACCAGGTCGCCGCCCTGCAGCACCTGTCCCCAACTCACCCAGCGGTGGGGCACCCCGGCAACACTGAAGCTGTGGCTGCGGTGCGGCCCAACCTCGATAGGTGAATCCACAAGTTGGTCAAAGTTCTGAGCCAGCCAGCCGCTGCCAGCTGCCTCGGTCAGGGGCACAAAGGCCTGCCAACCAGGGGGCAGGCGGAGCTGCAGTCGATGGCAGGACCATCGCTCCCCTTCTAGCTCCAGGGCAACGGCTGCCAGGGCCAGGAATCCGTGCTCGCCGTTGAGATGGCAGGTGCGCACAGTCAACTCTGCTGCCAGCAGGGTGTAGCGGATCTCGAGGGGTTCGAGACAGGTCAGTTGCAGCTGCCAGCTGCTGGGCGAGCATCTTCTGGGCAGGAGGCTCTGTCCCCCCTGCCACACCTCCAGACCCTCCAACTGACGAACGTATTCGCGGATCAGGTAGGAGCCTGGAGTCCAAGTGGGAAGGGCGAAACCAAGATTGGCCCGCTTCGGCCTGAGGCTGATCGTGACCCGCACAAGCTGCTGCTGGCAGGCGGTTAGATCGAGATTCAGCTCAGGCACGTCCCCACTCCAGGCGATGGATGGCTCAGCTGGCCACTACTACCTGAGCCCCCGGGCATAGGCCGGTTACCTGACGCAGGGCCATCTCTGCTGCGTAGCGGCGCGTGATGAGACCCAGCAACTCCTGAGCTATCTGGGCCCTGCTCAGGCGCTGCAGATCTGCCACCAGAGCGAGGGAACCATCGCCCTGACGTATCCAGCCCAACCTCTCTCCGCCAACCAGGCAGACCTGCAAGAGCACTGGCTTGGCTTCGCCTGAAAATCCCTGGAGCTCCCCGCCCCATTGGGGCGAAAGCTTCAGCGCCTCAAGGCTGGCTGCCAGTCCATCGGCATCACGCAGGACGGTTGGCAGGATGGTGAGATGGGACAAGGCGACATGACAGCTGCATTGGAACCTAGCGATCCGCCCGGGGGAGTCCAGTGGCCATTGCCACAGGCTGGATTTCTTGCCTCCCATCCCCTGCGTTTGGGGGTGATGGCCTCTGGTGCCGGCACCAATTTCGAGGTTCTGGTGGATTGCTTTCGTCAGGGCAAACTCTGCGGTGAGGTATCCCTTCTGGTTGTGAACAATCGCGATTGCGGCGCCCGCAGGAGGGCCGAGCGTCTCGGCGTCGCCTGGGAACTGCACGACCATCGTCTCCAGCCTGACCGCGAAGCACTTGATCGGGATCTGGTGAAGGCCTTCAGGAATGCTTCTGTGGATCTGGTGGTGATGGCAGGCTGGATGAGGGTTGTCACCCCCACCCTGATCGGCGCATTCCCCGACCGGCTGATCAACATCCACCCCTCCCTATTGCCCAGCTTTCGCGGCCTCGATGCGGTGGGCCAAGCTCTTGAGGCTGGGGTCACTCTGGCGGGATGCACGGCCCACCTGGTCAGCGAGGAGGTGGACGCCGGCCGCATCCTGGTTCAGGCCGCCGTGCCCGTTCTCAGCAGCGATGACAACTCCAGCCTCAGTCGACGCATCCAGATTCAGGAACACAGGATCCTGCCCCTTGCTGTAGCCCTCGCCGCTCAGGGGTAGAAGGGAAGCAGGGGCAGGCCTGTGGTGGCATCCAGGCCTGCCATCAGGTTGAGGCACTGGACCGCCTGACCAGCCTGGCCCTTGATCAGATTGTCGATGGCGGCCATCACGATCAGCTGATCGGTGCGTGGATCGAGCTGGACGGATAGAAGCGCCCGATTGGTTTGCCGAACCCATTTTGTCGACGGATATGTGCCTACGGGCAAGACCTCAACGCAGGCTGCCTGGCGATAGGCCGAGGCCAGCAGGGTGGCGCAGTCCTCCGCGGTCAGCCCCGGGTCTCGCAGGCGGCAGTAGATGGTGGCCAGCAGGCCCCGCACCATCGGGATCAGGTGGGGTGTGAACTGGAGCTGAATCCCATGGCCCGCCACCTGAGACGCCATCTGCTCGATTTCGCTGGTGTGGCGATGGCCCACAACGCCATAGGGCGAGACAGCCTCTGAGCACTCCGCCAGCAAGAGGTGTTCTTGGGCAGCCCGCCCCCCCCCGGAGGTCCCTGTTTTGGCGTCGATCACGATGCCAGCAGTGTCGATCAGGCCCTGCTTGAGAAAGGGCAACAGACCCAGCAGGGATGCGGTCGGAAAGCAGCCTGGTGCGGCTACCAACCTGGCCCGGGCGATCAGATCCGCCTGCCATTCAGGCAAGCCATAGGCGGCCTCGGCACAGAGTTCGACATCCGAGCGGGGCACCTGGGAAGCAACCGCTGCATACACCTCCTTCCACTGGGCCAGGGAGCTGTAGCGATAGTCAGCGGAGAGATCCACCACCCTCACCCCCCGCTCCAGGAGGGAGGGCACCAACCGGGCCGCCAGCCCATTTGGCAGGCTGAGCAGGGCGAAATCTGCCTGGTCTGCGATGGCGTCCGGATCAGGTGTCTGAACCACCGGATCCCCACCCAGAGGCATGAAGGGCACCAGTTCGCTCCAGCGTTTACCGGTGCTGCGTTCTCCACCCAGAAAACTGATCTCCAGCAGCGGGTGCTGCAACAGCAGCCGTAGTGCCTGCAGGCCCCCATAGCCGCTGGCTCCGATCACCGCTACGCGCTTGATGGGCATGGATGATTGGCCAGGCGGAGCAACCCAGGATTTATAAAGGATGATTGCGCCAGGGTCGCTGGGCCCGATGGCAAACTCTTGACCCTCCTGCGCCCCCAGCCCGGTTATTTCCGCTCAGACAGTTCCCTGGAAGTTGGGATCCGATTCGATTCGATTGTCGACGCCCTGGCTGCGATTCGCAATGGAGAGTCGGTCGTGGTGGTGGATGACGAAAATCGTGAGAATGAGGGCGATCTGATCTGTGCGGCCCAGTTCGCCACGCCGGAGCAGGTGAACTTCATGGCGACAGAGGCACGAGGCCTGATCTGCCTTGCCATGGAGGGCGACCGGCTCGATGCCCTCGAACTGCCCCTGATGGTGGACCGCAACACCGACTGCAATCAGACGGCTTTCACGGTGAGTGTGGATGCGGGTCCGGAGAACGGAGTAACTACAGGAATTTCCGCTGATGATCGGGCACGGACCATCCAGGTGGCCATCCATCCCCATACCGGACCAAGGGACCTGCGCCGACCGGGCCATATCTTTCCACTGCGAGCCAGGCAGGGGGGGGTGCTCAAGCGCGCCGGACACACGGAGGCCGCCGTAGATCTGGCGCGCCTGGCAGGCCTCTATCCAGCTGGGGTTATCTGTGAAATCCAGAACAGCGACGGTTCGATGGCCCGACTGCCCCAGTTGGCAGCCTATGCCCAACGACATCAGTTACGCCTGATCAGCATCGCCGACCTGATCAGCCACCGGCTTGATACCGAACGCTTCGTCCGCCGCCAGGCGGAGGCGGAGCTGCCAAGTGACTTCGGCACCTTCCGGGCCATCGGCTACCGCAATGAGCTAGATGGCAGTGAGCATGTGGCGATCGTCAAGGGAAACCCGGACCTGGCCAAGGGCCCATTGCTGGTGCGGGTTCACTCTGAGTGTCTCACCGGTGACGCCTTCGCCTCGCTTCGCTGTGACTGCCGCCCCCAACTCGAGGCTGCCCTGCGCATGATTGAGGCGGCAGGGGAGGGCATAGTCGTCTACCTTCGCCAGGAGGGTCGTGGCATAGGTCTGATCAACAAGTTGAAGGCCTATTCCCTGCAGGACGGTGGTCTGGACACTGTTGAGGCGAACGAGCGGCTTGGGTTCGCTGCTGACCTGCGCAACTACGGAGTCGGCGCCCAGATTCTCAGCGATCTGGGCGTGCAGCGCCTCCGCCTGATCACCAACAACCCACGCAAAATCGCTGGCCTGGGTGGCTACGGACTACGGGTCGAGGATCGGGTGCCCCTGGTGATCAATCCAGGTAACTACAACGCCGCCTACCTTCAGACCAAGCGCATCAAGCTAGGGCACCTGATCGAGGAGGGACCTTCATGTCCGATCGGAGGGCCTGCGGCAGTTGTGGCATGGCATGGAATCACCGGACTTGGGATGCTTGAAGCGGTCGCCCCCCTGCTTGAACAACTGGAGCAATGGTCAGCCAAGCTGGGGCTGCAGGTGAAGCGGGAAGAGCATCCCCGCCTGCTTGCCGTGCTTGATCAGCCCCAGTTGGCCGTGATCATCAGTGGACTCGACCAGGCGAACACCGGAGTTGGCGCCGTTGCTGAAGCCTTGCAGCTGATGCGATCCTGGCCCCGTACCAGGCAGCTCAGCCTGTTGCTTTCGCCCGATAGCCAGCGCAGCAGCCACCCTGGCGCCGATCTAGAGCCGGAGCGGCGCCCCATGGTCGAACTGGGCACCGGGCTAAGCGTTCAACCCGGATCCTTGGTGGTCTGGTGCTGAAGGGCAGCTTGACTCAGTCGAGGATGGAAATCTTGGTGATTCGGCTGCCTGTCTTGAGAGCCAGCACCACATCCATATCGCCAGTGTGGCCGAATACGGTGTGGACGCCGTCAAGGTGGGGCTGGGCCCCATGGCAGATATAGAACTGCGAGCCGCCGGTGTTCCTGCCTGCGTGCGCCATTGCCAGGGTGCCGGCCTGATGTTTCTGGCTGTTGATCTCGCAGTCGATCTGGTAGCCGGGGCCGCCGGTGCCTGCAGTTCCTCTGGCACCTGCACGGCTATTGGGACAACCGCCCTGGGCCATGAAACCGGGGATCACCCGATGGAAGGCCAGGCCGTCGTAGAAGCCCTCCCTGGCCAGCTTGGTGAAGTTGGCCACGGTGTTGGGAGCATCAGCCTCAAAGAGTTCGAGTTCGATGCTGCCGGCATCGGTTTCCATCAGGGCTTTGGTCACGACAACTGGGCGTAAACAGCGACCTTAAGGGGTCAGAGGCAGCTGCTGCTCCTCACCCCCATGTTGAGAATGGGGGGCCTCAACCACTCTGCCGATGAGCAGCCCCAGCCCCGTATCCAGCTCCGGCATCGATCTCAGTCAGGCCCGCATGGGGATCCTGGGAGGCAGCGGGCTTTATGCCATGGAGGGCCTGGAGAACGTTCAGGAGCTGCGGCTCGAGACGCCCTACGGCGACCCGTCCGCTGCCCTCCTACTGGGGCGTATGGGCGGATTGGAGGTGGTCTTCCTGGCTCGTCATGGTCTCCACCACGGCCATGCTCCCAATGAAGTGCCCTATCGGGCCAACCTCTGGGCCCTGCGCTCCCTCGGCGTGCGCTGGATTCTCTCGCTCTCAGCGGTGGGTTCGCTGCAGGAGCGAATCCGCCCCCTCGACATGTTGGTGCCAGACCAGTTTATTGACCGTACCCAGCAGCGGCCATCAACCCTCTTCGGGGAAGGGCTCGTTGCCCACGTCGGATTTGCTGATCCGTTCTGCCCGGAATTGAGTCGGCTGCTTGCCGACGTCAGCGAAAGCTTGATGCCAGAGGCCCACCATCTGCATCGTGGCGGAACCTACCTGTGCATGGAGGGACCTGCCTTCTCCACCCGAGCCGAATCCCAGCTCTACCGATCCTGGGGCTGTGCTGTGATCGGCATGACCAACCACACCGAGGCACGATTGGCCAGGGAGGCCGAAATCGCCTACGCCACCCTGGCGATGGTCACCGACTACGACTGCTGGCACGAGGATCACGCCTCGGTGACCATGGGTATGGTCATCGACAACCTGCGTACCAATGCCGATCTGGCCCAGCGGATCGTCAAGGTTGCTGCCGAGCGGGTTGCAGCCCAGCGTCCAGCCAGCAGCGCCCATCACGCCCTGCGCAACGCGTTGATCACCCCGAAGGAGCAGGTTCCAGCTGCCAGCCGCCGCAAGTTTGATCTCTTCACCGCCCCCTACTGGGGCCCCTTCAGTTGAGCGGCGCAGGCTGCCAATGCCTGTCTCAGCCCAGGACCATGCCGGTCAAGCATGGCAGCGGCCCCATGGGCATCCAGTCCCGAAGCTGCCATCAGCAGGGCCACTTTCACCGAGCCCCTACTCTGCTGGAGAAGGACTTGCCCTTCCTGCCGGCTGGTCCCGGCGAGGTCACGCAGGATGCGCAGCGCCCGGTCCTCCAGCTTGATGTTGCTTACGGCCACATCCACCATGCGATTGCCGTAGACCTTGCCAAGCCGCACCATCACCCCGGTGGAGATGATGTTGAGGGCCATCTTGGTAGCGGTGCCAGCCTTGAGCCGCGTAGAGCCGGCCAGCAATTCAGGGCCCGTGAGCAGGCGAATGTCGATATCACAGGGCATCAGCACCTGCTCGGCCGGAACGCAGGCCATGGCTATCGCCAAGGCACCGATTGACCTGGCATGGGCCAGCCCCCCCAGCACGTAGGGAGTGGTACCGCCTGCAGCAATCCCCACCACGCAGTCCTTGGAGCTGAAGCATCGCTCCTCCAGATCCTGCCGGCCGGCATGGGGCAGGTCTTCCAGCCCCTCCGAGCTGCGCAGCAGGGCACCTGCCCCGCCCGCAAGTACTCCCTGAACCAGCTCCGGCGGGGTACAGAAGGTGGGAGGACACTCCGCCGCATCGAGAACCCCAAGACGGCCTGAGGTGCCTGCGCCGAGATAAAAGAGCCTCCCTCCGCCAGCCAGGCGGGCGGCGATGGCATCCACTGCCTGGGTCAGGGCCGGCGCGGCCTCTGCAACCGCCCGCTGGGGCTCCAGATCGTTGGCACAGAAAAGGGCGACCATCTCGGCAGTCGGGAGCAGGTCGAGTCTGTCGCTGAGTGGATTGGCCCGTTCGGTGAGCAGATGGCCCCTGTCGGCACCAGGCTCTGTCATGGTCACAACAGACCCTCCAGCTGACGCCGAATCGCCTCCAGCCCATCCGCGCCGGGCAGTTCCGATGGCTCCTGAGATTCCGAGTCAGCTCCCTGGCGCTCCTGCCAGTTGGTGACATCCATATTCCGTTCCGGTGGTGCAATCAGCAGTCGCTCTTCCGGGGTCTGGGGCAGGAAGCCGGCTGGCACGGTACGAGCTTCGTAGCCGGCCTGACTGCAGAACAACTCCATCTCCTCGCGGTCGAGGGGCTCGACCGTCGCGACGGGAAAATCCTGAGCCTCCAGCAGGCCTGCATAGCGCTCCGCATCGTCCCTGTCTTCGAACAGCAGCACAACGGTGCGGCCATTTACCTCCAGGGAATGGATTCCCTCCTGATCGCTTCCGGCATCGAATAGGAGCACATGCACCGGCATGGATCGCAGGGGTGGGCGTCGACGTTCAGTGTGTCACCGGCTGCCGCGATCGGGGTCATCGGCCAACTGCTTGAGGCGCCGGTAGAGGGCTGCTTCATCTTCGGCCAGTTCCTCCGGCACAACAATGCGTATCTCAACCAGCTGGTCACCCCGTTGCTCTCCCCATTCCTGCCCACGCGAGCGCAGTCGCAGCAGACGGCCGCTGGAAGATGATGGCGGCACCTTCAACTTCACGGGTCCCCGGAGGGTAGGCACCACCACCTGACAGCCGAGGGCGGCCTCGGCAGGGCTTAGCTCCAGGGGGTAGAGAACCCGAAGTCCATCAATGCGCAGGCCTTCGTCCGTTCGCACCCGCAACTGGAGGAAGTGGTCCCCACCGCCGGGGGTTACCCCAACTAGATGGAGCCGCCAACCATCTCCGGCAAACGGGGGAGTCCAGACCTCCACCAAGGTGCCATCGGGAAGCACCAGCTCCACCCGCTCACCCCGCAGGGCCTGCTCCGGGGTCAGTTCCACCAGACTCTCCTGATCGCTACTCGCCTGGACCGGGGGAGGTGGTACGGGTGAGGAGGTCACTGAGCCAGCGGGGTCATCGCCGACTTCCCTCCCATGGGGGCGCTCTTCTACCTCTACCGGCCGGGGCCGCTCACCCAGCAGGGCATCGAGGTAGTCCTCAAATTCAGGAAATCCGCTGGCGAAGGGATCCCCAGCGCCGGGATCACCCGGAACAGCCGCAGCCCCCCCCTCCTCCCAAGCCCGGCGGCGCCGGGGATCGGAGAGCACCGCATAGGCCTCATTGACCAGCTTGAAGCGCTCCTCTG
Organism: Synechococcus sp.; assembly: GCA_035284945.1. Taxonomy (GTDB): domain Bacteria; phylum Cyanobacteriota; class Cyanobacteriia; order PCC-6307; family Cyanobiaceae; genus Cyanobium_A. The sequence goes on along the minus strand of JAYKGS010000098.1, from coordinate 48,068 downwards.
CCAGGGGGTCGTTGACATTCAGATCCGGATGCCAGCGGCGCGCCTGGGCTCGGAATGCCGCCTTGAGGCTGGGGGGATCAGCATCCGGTTCCAGGCCCAGCACAGACCAGTAGTCGGGCCGGGTGCCAGAAATATTTGTCACCGGTAAGGGCCAACTCCCCAGGGGTCATCATCCGGCCGCAGAGGGCGCTCGCGTCCGATTGACTCAGAATTCCGATAGTTATCCCGGTATCCGGTCTCTCGCCCGTAACGGGGTGGCCCCATGGCCCATGGGTCGCTGCCTGGGCGGTTCCAGTCCTCCCAATCATCATCGGCAAAGAGCTCATCCTTGAGAGAGCCCAGGGTGTTCTTAAGACCCTGGAGAGGGCCCTGGTCGGCCTTGCGCTCGTTCAACAGGCGGCGATTGAGCCCGAAGAGCGATTCCTGAAGTTGGCTCACCGCAACTTCCAACTCCACCAGATCATCGGCGGCGAGAAGGTCCTGCACATCGCGCAGGGCCATCTCCACAGAACGCTGCTGCCGTTCTGCGCCATAGGGCCCCAGTTCGAGGGAAGCATCCCGCAGCCGGCGTTCCGCCTGGGCCACCAGGGTCTGGGCCCGGTTGCGACGATCAATCTCTGAGCGCCTGCGCCGATCTTCACCGGATTTGAGTTCCGCCTCCTCGATGAGGGACTTGATCTCCTCTTCGCTGAGGTTGGATCCCCCCTGGATGCTCACTCCCTGTTGGCGGCCGGTGGTGCGGTCAGTGGCAGAAACCTGCAGGAGGCCATTGGCGTCAATGTCAAACGACACCTGAACCTGGGGGACGCCGCGGGGAGCTGGTGGAATACCGGAGAGGCGGAATCGACCAAGACTCTTATTACTGTCTGCCATCTGACGTTCCCCCTGCAGCACATGGATCTCCACCGAGCTCTGGTTTGACTCAGAAGTGCTGAACAGGTCGCTCTTGCGCACTGGAATCGGCGTGTTTCGAGGAATCAGCACCTTCATCACCCCGCCAATTGTCTCGAGACCCAGTGACAGGGGGGTGACGTCGTTGAGCATCAGATCACGCAGTTCCCCGGTGAGAATGCCCGCCTGCACGGCAGCTCCCACCGCCACCACCTCGTCGGGGTTGACCGACTGGCATGGCTCCTTTGGAACCAGCGTTCGCACCATTTCCTGCACCATCGGCATGCGGCTGGAGCCACCCACCAGAACCACATCGTCGATGTCATCAGCCATCAGGCCTGAATCCCTGAGGGCAGCTTGCACGGGGCGGAGCAACCGGTCCAGCAGATCGGGACACAGTGCCTCGAACACCCTGCGCTCAAGTGTTGTCTCAATGTGGAGGGGTCCGTCCGGACCGGTGGCGATGAAGGGGAGGGAGATGGGTGTGGTGGAAACTCCGCTCAATTCGATCTTGGCCTTTTCGGCAGCCTCAGTGAGCCGCTGCAGGGCCTGGCGGTCGCGGCGCAGGTCTATTCCATGGTCACTCTGGAAGCCATCCGCTAGCCAGTCGACGATGCGGCGGTCCCAGTCATTACCTCCCAACTGGGTATCGCCGCTGGTGGCTTTGACATCGAATACCCCCTGGGCAATTCGCAGCACCGACACATCGAATGTCCCGCCCCCCAGGTCGAAGACCAGCACCCGTTTTACAGAGCTGCGATCGAAGCCGTAGGCCAGAGCCGCGGCTGTGGGTTCGTTGAGTATCCGCTCCACGCCGATCCCGGCGAGTCGACCCGCATCCCGGGTGGCCTGACGCTGGGCGTCGTTGAAGTAGGCCGGCACGGTTATCACCGCAGCTTCCACCGGCTCGCCTAGGTAGGTGGCGGCATCATCCACCAGCTTGCGCAGAATGCTTGCCACCAGCTCCTCGGGGGCGTATTCGCGTTGGGTGGCAGGGCACACAATGCGCACATTGGACTGGTCGTTGGCCCGCACCGTGTAGGGAACCGTAAGGGTGCTCTCATCCAGCTCATCCCACTGACGGCCAACGAACCGCTTGAGGTTGGCGAAGGTGTTCCGGGGGTTCAACACCAGCTGGCGGCGGGCAAGTTGCCCCACCAGCAACTCCTGCTCCCGGTTGAAGCCGACCACTGAAGGCGTAGTGCGGGACCCTTCAGCACTGGCGATCACCTGGGGGCGACCACCCTCCAGCACAGCCACCACAGAGTTGGTGGTCCCCAGGTCGATTCCGACTATGCGTGACATGAACCTGGGCCGAGGGAACCGGGGAGCGATGAAGCCTGTCGACCCATGGATACCGCTGGCGCGACTCTGCGCATTGGAGGCCCAAAACTACCGGTCGACAAGACGTTAATCACCGCTTAAACGTCCAAGCGAGGTGCACTTCGTAGATTTTTGCCGGATCGGCCAGCTCCAGGCTGTCTGAAAAACCCTACATCTCCCATGCTGACGGACCTAAGAGCCACGGATTCCGGCCCATCCTCGCGGGAAGTCTTCACCCTGAGGCGTCGTCCCCCGGCGGAAAAGCTCGTGGACGTGGGCTTTCGACAGATCAGCCTAGTACTGGCCTCAATGGTGGCCATCGTGCTGCTGGGGATCTTCTTGACGGTTTTCGAGGGTTCCCGTGAGGCCATTGCCCAGTTCGGTCTGAACTTCCTCACAACCTCCGCCTGGGATCCCGTAAATGAGCAATACGGAGCCTTCACTGCCATATACGGCACCCTGGTGTCCTCACTTCTGTCCTTGATCATTGCTGTTCCCATTGGTCTTGGCACAGCGATCTTCATCACAGAAGATCTGATTCCTGCCTCAGTGCGAAATGGCATCGGCCTGATGGTTGAATTACTTGCAGCAATCCCATCAGTTGTCCTTGGTTTATGGGCAATTTTTGTTATGGAGCCAGCGGTAAGGCCGGCTTTGAACCTAATTCACAACCTCCTGGGCTGGAGTCCTTTCTTTGACACGATTCCTCAGGGTCCCGGCATGGCCCCTGCGGTTCTGATTCTCGTTGTGATGATTCTGCCAATCATCACCTCCATCTCCAGAGATGCCCTAAACCAGGTTCCCATCGAACTGCGCCAGGGTGCCTACGGAGTTGGCACAACACGATGGGGGGCCATTTTCAGCGTCATTCTTCCAGCTGCCATTTCTGCAATCATCGGAGGGGTGATGCTTGCTCTAGGTAGAGCAATGGGTGAAACAATGGCAGTGACGATGATCATCGGTAACGCCCTCAATTTTAATCTTTCACTCTTGGCACCAGGCAATACAATTGCCTCCATGCTAGCCAATCAATTTGGCGAAGCCGATGGCATCCAGGTTTCTGCCTTGATGTATGCGGCCTTGATCTTAATGATATTAACTTTCATAGTAAACATTGCTGCTCAATTTATCGTGAAGCGTTTAAGCCTTCGTTATTGATTAGTCAAATACACCATCTTTCGCTGAGTTACTAAAATGACAAACGCTTCCCTTCAAAATCATCCTAGCGCTTCACTCTTTGAGCGCCGCCCTTTATATTTTGATCCAAATCTCAAGCGGAATAGGTTAAATCTTGTTGCTACCACTATCGCTGGTATCTTCGCCTCTATTGCAGTTTTTCCTTTATTTCTGGTTATTTTTTATGTGCTCATACAAGGAGGTAGGTTAATCTCCCTTACCATCTTCACTGAGTTACCCCCGCCCCCCGGCCTTGAAGGTGGCGGGATTGGCAACGCCGTAGTTGGCACAATAATTGTTACGGCTATTGCGGCCTTGATCGCTATCCCAGTTGGAGTTGGTGGTGGAATCTACCTCAGCGAATATTCTAGTCGTGGCTGGTTTGCCAAATTTATAGGTTTTGGCAACGATGTTCTGGCAGGAGTTCCTTCAATTATCAGCGGTGTTTTTATATACGGAATGATTGTTGTAACTCGCATATTTTTTGATCAAAGCTACAGCGCTGTTGCAGGCGGTATGGCCCTAGCCATATTGATGTTACCCACGGTTATCAAAACAACTGATGAGGCCCTAAAATTAGTTCCTCAGGAGTTACGGATGGGAGCATTCGGAGTTGGTGCTTCAAAGTTTGTGACTATCACTAGAGTAACCCTACCCTCTGCATTTAAGCCAATTTCCACCGGTGTGGTACTGGCAATTGCGCGAGCAGCTGGGGAGACGGCACCTTTGATTTTTACCGCACTATTCTCACCTTTCTGGCCAGACGGATTATTTAGCCCAATAGCTACTATGTCCGTATTGATATTTAACTTTGCGATCATGCCCTATCAAGCCCAAAATGAACTTGCATGGGCTGCATCCTTCATTCTCGTAATCATGATTCTAGCGGCTAACTTGTTATCTCGCTGGATCAGTCGTTTAGCAAAAGTCTGAAGTTTCCATTCCTACTTATCCTATCACTTAAATCCATGTCCAGCAGCTACCCCTCCCAGTCCACCAGCTCCGAGAATAATATGGATACCTGCATGTCATTGCAGAATGTCACCATCTCCTACGGAAAATTTGAGGCGGTGAAAAATGTCTATATGGATCTACCCAAGGGAAAGGTCACCGCATTCATCGGCCCCTCAGGCTGCGGTAAATCCACGGTGCTGCGGGCTCTCAATCGGATGAATGATCTAATTCCTGGATGTAAACTCAAGGGACGGGTTATCTTTGACAATAATGATCTATATGATTCCAAAGTAGATCCAGTAGAGGTGCGCAGGAGGATTGGCATGGTATTTCAGAAGCCAAACCCCTTCCCCAAAACCATCTATGAAAACATTGCCTTCGGTGCCCGTATAAACGGCTATAAGGGCGACATGGATGAGTTGGTGGAGCGTTCACTTCGTAAGGCAGCTGTCTGGGATGAATGTAAGGACAAGCTTCGTGAAAGTGGTCTTGCCCTGTCTGGTGGCCAGCAGCAGCGCCTCTGCATTGCCAGGGCAATCGCTACGGAGCCTGAAGTGATCCTGATGGATGAACCATGCTCGGCACTGGACCCAATATCCACACTAAAGATTGAAGAGACAATGCATCAGTTAAAGAGAAGTTATACAATCATAATTGTTACCCATAACATGCAACAGGCTGTACGGGTTGCTGACCAAACTGCCTTCTTCAATGCTGAAGCGGTGGAAGGTGGCAGTGGCAAGGTGGGCTATCTGGTTGAATTCAATGATACTGAGAGAATTTTCAACGCCCCCGGTCAGCAAGCTACCCAGGATTATGTAAGTGGCCGGTTCGGCTGATTCCTTTGCGATTTTTGTACAAAGTGAAGAAAGCCGGCTGATTGGCCGGCTTATTCATACGGAGAGGGAGGGATTCGAACCCTCGATAGAGTTACCCCTATACAGCATTTCCAGTGCTGCGCCTTCGACCACTCGGCCACCTCTCCAGGGGCAAAATGGGGCAACCAGGTGTCATTATAGCAGCTTGGGTGAGGGCACTTCCATCAGCTATCCAATCACCGTTCACTGGCGCCAGCGCAGTCGCACAATCCGTCATGAGGTCGCCGAAGGCGACTACATTCTTGATAGTTTTGAAAGACAGGGTGATCCCCTGCCATTCAGCTGCCGAAATGGCTGCTGCACTGCCTGTGCGGTCCGGGTGTTGAAAGGTGAGATCGACCAGTCCCAAGCCCTAGGCCTTTCCCACAACTTGCGTAGGCAGGGATACGGACTGCTCTGTGTGGCCCGCGCCACGGGGCCACTGGAGGTGGAAACCCAGGATGAGGATGAGGTCTACGAACTTCAATTTGGCCGCCATTTCGCCAATGGCAGGGTTCGCCCAGCCCTGCCATTGGAAGCCGAATGAGCACAGCACTGCCCAGTGTCAGCGGCCAAACCTGGCATGACTCCGGGCTCACACCAAGCGATATCGAGCGTTTTGCCGATGTTTCCCGGCGAGCTGCGGCTGCCGGGGCCAGCGAATTGCTTAACCACTTCGGCAGGCTGGAGCGGATCCGCGAGAAGGGTACGGCCGGCAATCTCGTTACTGAGGCCGATCTGGCCGCTGAGGAGGCAGTGCTGAGGGTGCTAGCGGAGTCCACCCCCGAGCTGGGTGTCCTTGCTGAAGAAAGCGGTCGCCGCCAGGGAAAGGGTTCACCCCTGGAGTGGTGTGTGGATCCCCTCGACGGAACCACCAACTATGCCCATCGCTACCCATTCTTCGCCACCTCCGTGGGCCTGACCTGGCACGGTCGTCCCCTGTTGGGAGCCCTTGCCGTGCCGGCCCTGCAACATTTCTACTGGGCTGCGCCGGGAATGGGCGCATGGAATAACGAAAGTCAGATACGGGTCAGCGATTGCCAGCAACTTGCCAGCTCCCTCCTTGTCACGGGCTTTGCCTATGACCGAATCACCCGTCTCGACAACAACTATGCGGAATTCGCCTGGTTCACCCATCGCAGCAGGGGAGTCCGGCGGGCTGGTGCCGCTGCAGTGGATCTGGCCTTCGTGGCAGATGGACGTGTGGATGGCTACTGGGAACGCGGGCTTTCCCCGTGGGATCTGGCGGCGGGCGTTCCCCTGGTGGAGCAGGCTGGCGGTGTCGTTTGTTCCTACGACGGCAGCCCTGTGGATCTGGCCAGCGGTCGCTTGATCGCCTGTACGCCCGGCCTTCGTCAGGCCCTTGTGGCTGGTCTTGCTTCCTGCCGCCCGCTGAGCGGTGCCACCTATGGCGCCCCGGAGCTGGATGGGGGTGTTGAGGATCCAACTCCATAGGATCGGCGGATACTCTTGCTTCCGGCGTGCCATGGCCCTCAAACCCGCCGCAGGTGCCCGGGATCTGAATCCCAGGGAGGTGGAGAGCAACCGTTGGATCTGTGAGCAGTTAGCCAAGGTCTACCGTCTTTGGGGGTATGCGGAGGTGGCGCCGCCAGTGGTTGAGCGTCTGGAGACCCTGGAGGCAGGTGGCGGCATCAATAAGCTTGAGCTGTTGCGACTCGCCGCAGCTGAACCATTAGGACTGCGGCCGGAGATGACAGCATCGATTGCCCGTACGGCCTGCACTCGCATGGCGGTCCGGCCCAGACCGCTGCGCCTATGGAGCAATGGCGTGGTCTTCCGTTGTGCGACCGCAGATGGAGGTCAACACAGTCTGGAGGAGAGGTTGCAGAGCGGCGTGGAGCTGCTGGGAGCCTCAGGCCCCGATTCCAGCTCAGCCGATGTGGAACTGCTTGCCCTGCTGCTGGCCTGCCTGGAACGCCTGAATATCACCACCGACAGGCGCCCCAGCCTGCTGCTTGGCCACCACGGCCTGCTTTCGGCCCTGCTCGACCAAGTACCTGACAGACAGCGCACTGCCACCCGCAGGGCCCTGACCAGCTTTGACCCGCTGGCCCTGAGCCAATTGCACTTGCCCGGCTATCAGGGCCAGGCGCTCAAACAGTTGATGGGTCTTCGGGGGAAGCCAGAGCAGGTTCTCTACCAGCTGGAGCAGCAACTGGGCCCCTCTGCCGTTCTCAACCAACTTGAAGCAGCGATAAAGGTAATAGCCCCCATCGCTCGGAGCCAGGGTATCCGCCTCCAGTTGGATCCCAGTTTCCAACCCCACTATGACCTCTATGACGGCCTGGTGCTGCAACTTGTATGTCAGGGGGCCAACGCCCCCGTTGCGATAGCAAGTGGAGGACGCTACGACGCCCTGGTCTCACGCTTTGGGGGAGAGGCCGGGGGACTAGGCTTCAGCTTTGAAGTTGGAGCGATCAGGGAACTGCTTGGCACCGAAACCACCGCACCCCATGCAACTCCCGTCAGCCTTGTGAGCTTCCAGCACTCTCACCAGCTCGCTGCTGCCCTTGCGGCAATGCGCTCATTCCACCAGCGGGGCGAGAGAGCCGAACTCCTGCACCAGCCCTGTGAGTCCAGAAATAGGGCTGAAAACCTTGCGGTCCAACGGGGGTGCAGTCACACCCACTGGCTGGGAGACAATCCCTAGTATTAACAGCATTGATTTCAGGCCCTTGGCTCACACCATCGTCACAGCCGTATGTGAGGGCGTCTCAGATTGCGTGGACGCCTGTCCTGTGGCCTGTATCCATCCAGGCAGGGGCGCAAACATCAAAGGTACCAACTTCTACTGGATAGATTTTGAAACCTGCATTGACTGCGGCATCTGTCTGCAGGTTTGTCCAGTATCTGGCGCCATCCTGGCTGAGGAAAAACCGGAATTGCAACAGTGCGATTGACCAACCTCAAAAACCAAATCAGCCCCATTCTGGTGTTTGATGGCGGCTGTCCGTTCTGCCGCCATTTCGCCGAACTCAGTGAACTGCGCAGCGGCATTGCCGGCTTGAAAATCTGCGACGGCCGGCTCGATCATGATCTGCGGTGGCGACTGCAGCAGGGTGGCCTGCGACTGCGAGATGGGGCTTTTCTGATCGTTGGGGACCAGCAGCTCCATGGTGCAGAGGCCATTCAGTGGATCTGCAGCCGGATGACCCCCAGCGCAGGGCTTCTTAATCTTCTGGCACTACTGCTGGCTCGCCCTGGGCAGGCGAGGTTGGCCTATCCACTCCTGCTGCTGGCCAGACGGATCGCCCTCGGCCTGCGGGGCCTGTCGGCCGATCCAGACCGGTTCTCCCCAGGGTCCGCAGGGGAAATCTGAACGAAACCCTCTGGTTCGACAAACATCGTGGTCAGGTGCGTGGCCTGCTCAAGTTCCGTCAAAGTGAAGCTGCTCATGGCAGGCCGATAGCCAGGCACCACTGGCGTCGTAATGGCGCACCAGACGTTCAAGTTTATCTGGAGCCCTGAGCCAGCCGGCCTCAACGCTGAAGGCCATACGATGAGACAGCTGGTCAGGCCGGCGGCTGTAGCCACCATCTGGCAAGAATTGCACCCCGGCGAGATCTGCTGCATTAAAGCTGACGCTGCAGTCGCTGAGCTCCGGCTCCGGCCAATCCGCAGTGACCACAGCCCTTATCCCCTGCCAGCGACCAAGCAGGTGGACTGGCGCAAGAGCTGGCAGCTCCGTAGCCCCGCTGCCGGCTCGAAATTCACGAATAAGCACCAAGCTGCTGGAGGATCCGGCGTTGCTGTAGAGCTGTACCAGGCGATGACGACGGTTTGCGTGAATGAACCCGTATTCAGCTCCGAAGGGAGTTTGGGGGGCAAGTTGCAGCGAACCCTTGGAGAAGGCTCCACTTTCGAAGAACACCACCTGACGCCCGAGGCTGCGATAGTCCTGCCTGTGGTCAGTGATCGGTTCACCCAGGCGGCCCTCAGGACCAAATCGCCGCAGGCGAAAGCGAACAAGTCGGTCTGCTTCAGCACTCTCGAGACATAGCAGCGAGGCCGATTCCTGCTCAATTTCACCTGCCAGGTTGACTGTGGCGAAGGATCCCTCCCACTCGCCCTCGTTCCGCAGAAAGTTCTGCCACTGGCTTGCCATCAGCTGGAATGCTCGGGAGACCAGAAGCGTAGGCAGCGCCGACCGAGCACTGGAAGGTGGCCGGTTTCCTGCCCATCCTCCCCCCTTGGCGGAGGCAAAAGTTTGGTAGAGGCTGGGGGGGCTTCTATCGAGACGATACGTGTTGCAGGCCGAACAGGGTCAGATCCAGATCCACACTGAAAACATTTTTCCCATAATCAAGAAGGCCGTGTATAGCGGCCACGAGGTGTTTCTGCGGGAATTGGTGAGCAATGGAGTTGATGCCATAAGCAAGCGTCGTATGGCAGCCATGGCTGGTGACTGCAGCGAGGGCCCTGAAGCCAGGATTGACATTCGGATCGACAGGGAAAAAAGCACATTGACCATTTCAGACAACGGTATTGGAATGGGCGCTGATGAGGTGAAGCGCTACATCAATCAGGTTGCTTTCTCGAGCGCAGAAGATTTCCTAGAGAAATACAAACGGGAAAACGATGCAATAATTGGCCATTTCGGTCTGGGCTTCTACTCCAGTTTCATGGTAGCGAAACAGGTCGAGCTGGTGACCCTCTCAGCCCGTGCTGACGCAGAGGCGGTTCGCTGGAGCTGCGACGGTTCTCCGAATTTCTCCCTGGAGGCAGCGCACCGAAGTGAACCAGGTACGGATGTAATTCTGCATCTGATGGAGGAGGAGCTTGAGTACATCGAACCATCCAGGATCCGTACCCTGATCACCACCTATTGCGACTTCCTGCCGGTGGAGGTGCAACTTGAGGGCGAAACTGTCAACAAGCGTCACGCCCCCTGGCGCCAGAACCCCCGCGAACTCAGCGACAACGACTACATCGAGCTCTACCGCTACCTTTATCCATTTCAGGGTGACCCCCTGCTCTGGGTACACCTCAACACCGACTACCCATACAACCTGCAGGGCATTCTCTATTTCCCCAAGTCAAGTGGACGGGCTGACTGGGAAAAGGGTGAGATCAAGCTTTATTGCAATAACGTCTTTGTCAGCGACTCCATCAAGGAGGTGGTTCCCCGCTACCTATTACCCCTGCGCGGTGTTATCGATTCCCCCGACATCCCGCTGAATGTGAGTCGCTCTGCCCTTCAGACCGATCGACGGGTGCGCTCGATCGGCGGCTTCGTTGCCAAGAAAGTGGGAGACAGTCTCAAGGGGCTCCACCGTGATGACCCCAGGCGCTACGGCGAGATCTGGGAGTCACTGGCACCCTTCATCAAGATTGGGGCCATGGAGGATGAGAAATTTGCCGACCAGGTTGCTGAGCTGGTGCTTTTCGGCACCACTGCGCCAGCGCAGGAACTGCCTGCCGCCGCTGAGGACCAATCGTCCGAGAAGCCGAGTCTTGACCCGATCCCAGGTGAGGATGGCAAGGTTTACACCACCCTGGCTGGCTACCGCGGCCGTCTTGAGGGCGCCAGCTCCAAACGAATCCTCTACTGCACTGATGAAGCTGGCCAGGCTGGTGCCCTTGCCCTTTGGAAGAGCCAGGGGGCTGAGATCCTACTTGCGGACACTTTTATCGATACCCAGTTCATCCCCTGGCTCGAATACCGCCACAAGGATTTGAAATTTCAGCGGGTTGACAGTGAACTAGACGAGTCTCTCCAGGAAAAGGAGGGTGGACTGACCGATGCGGACGGCAAGGACAACTCCGAGAAACTGCGTGAGCTGTTCAAGGCAGCCCTCGCAAACGACAAGGTGACCATCCAGGTGCAGGCCCTCAAGGGCAGGGAAGCCCCTGCCGCCCTGATCCTGTTACCGGAGCAGATGCGCCGGCTCAACGACATGGGTGCGCTGATGGAGCAGCGCCTGCCAGGCCTGCCTGACCACCATGTGCTGCTGGTGAATCGCAAACATCCGCTGGTGGAGGGGCTGCTCAAGCTGTCTGCTGGAGCGGTGATAACCGCTCCAGCAGGTGGCATCTCGCCCAGCCAGCAACTGGCCGATGACCTGGGCCGACACCTCTACGAGATGGCGCGCCTGGCGGTGGGTGGGCTGGAGCCCAACCAGCTGGCGGGCTTCCAGCAACGCAGTGCGGATCTGATGGGGAGACTGATGCAGCGGGGCATGTAATGCCTGAAGCGGACCCTTAAAAGCTGAACCAGCCCTTCGCCAGGCCAAATTGCACGATCACCGTACCGATCAGGGCGCCAACCAGGGCACCGGCGAAGGCCAGCAATCCCAGCGGGGAACCCACCGCCGCGATTGAGGCCGTGGGCTCGATCGGGCTCAGGCGCTCATTGGCAGCGGACTGATGCTCCTGTTGACGACGGACAAGGGCCTCGAAATCGGGCATTCGATTTCCTGGGCAACGGAAAGGTAGGCCGACCAGCCGGCCATGCGACGAGGGTCTGAGCGACCCCGGTCATCAGCTGAATCAAAAACTGCCACGCCCTGGCTTTCAGCCTTATCAAAGGCTGCGAGCAAGGGAATTTCACTGGCCATCACGGTCAGGCCAAAACTCTGCAATGCGCCCCTGGCTTCGTCGGCGGCCCGCTGTTGACGGGTGTCCACTTTCACCAGCAGGTCGGCGTGGGGGACATCGACAATCTGCAGCAGCCTCGCCAATTCCACGGTCAACTCCACAGCCCTCGCCTTGGGTGAGGTGGGAAGCAGCACCAGGTCGGACCCCACAGCCATATGGCGTAATTCCTCTTCATCGCTGCTGGCCTGGCCGTCTGTGATGACCACATCAGCTGAGCGGGTGGCTTTGGTGGCAGCCTCGACGGGAACCACAGAAAAGGGGAGCTGGCCGCGGATGGCGTAGACCAGAGCGGAGCGATTCCGATCGGCATCGACGACGCATACCGACAGGCCCCTAGCGGCCCAGATACTGGCAAGGTGGATGCTGGTACAGGTTTTGGCGACCCCACCCTTCAGGCCAGAAACGGTGATGAACACCGATTTTGATCAACTCAGCGAAAGGTAGCCCGAACCAGATCTGATTTCGGTAAGCACGGTCACCTGCAGGGCAGCTGCGCTGACAGAACGCCGATCCGCCTGGTCGCCCAGCCATTGAGCGACCAGCCATTTGATATGTTTAATCAACTTTTCCGTGCAGTCATGTCCCGGGTCTGTGAGCTCACCGGTAAGCGGGCGAACAACGGCATGGCCGTATCCCACTCCCATGTGCGCACCAAGAAGCTCCAACAGGTGAACCTGCAGGAGCGCAGGCTGTGGTGGGCTGAAGGCAACCGATTCATCAAGATGCGCGTCTCGACCCGCGCCCTCAAGACAATTCAGAAGAAGGGCCTGGGCGTGTTCGCAAAGGAACTGGGAGTGAACCTCGCCAAGATCTGAGCAGGTCATGCGTCGGCGCACCCTGCTTCAGGCACTGGCTCTGCTTGCTCCCATATCTGCGGGTGGTTTCACCCTGCTTCCCTTCGCCCGGCGGGCCGATGCCATCGGGGGCATCCTTCCCCAGAGCAACCAGCCTGCCCCCGACTTCAGTCTCCTCGGCATCTCACCTGGGGCCAGCGGCAGGGGCGTTGAAACCAGGGTCCAACTCGCCGACTTCCGCGGCAGTTGGCTCGTGCTCTACTTCTATCCACGGGATTTCACAGGCGGCTGCACGCTGGAGGCCCGGGGCTTTCAGCGTGATCTCGCCTCCTTCAGGGCAGCTGGTGCAGCGGTAGTAGGCATCAGTGCCGATGATCCCGATTCCCATGCTGAGTTCTGCAGCAGTGAGGGCCTGGCCTTCCCCCTGCTCTCCGACCCTGCCGGGAAGGTAAGCCAGGCCTACGGCAGCTGGATAGCTCCCTTCTCCCAACGCCATACATTCCTGATCGATCCGACCGGAGTGGTGCGTGCCAGCTGGTCAGCCGTGCGGCCCAGTGGCCACAGCAGTGAGGTGTTGGCGACCCTGCAGGGACTGCAGGCCGGCTAGCGGCCATGCCCGGCAGCTTGCTGGCCGGATGACATCTGGTTTGCCAGGTATTGGAGCAGTCGACGATGGACTTCTGCCTGCTGGCGCAGGGCAGCCAGTCGGCCCGCTGCAGCAGGGCTGTCGAGCACGCTGGTCCAAGCCGACACCAGCCTATCCGGGGTCGCCATCGCATCGAGGCTGTGGCATGGGCAGCCAAGGGCATTTGCGGCGGCCTGCACCTTCGGGTCGTAGCTGAGGGCGGCGCAAGGTGCTCCAGCCAAGGCGCCCAAGATAAGGCCATGCAGCCGCATGGCCACCACCAGTCCTGCGCCGCTGGCCACCGCCATCGCCTCCCTGGGCCGCTCCGCCAGGATCTCCCGGCTACGGCCGGCCAGGCCCGCCGGCAGAAGCTGCTCCCTTTCGAGCTGCTGCAGCAGTCCCCTGTCCTGGGCGGCATGGAAGGGCAGCCAGATCACCTCGCGGTCCTGCTGGCTGGCCAGTTGGTCCAGGGCCAGGAGATAGGGGCGCCAGGCCGATCCCTGCAGCTCTTTGGTGGGCCTTAGGCAGAGCACCAGGGGGCCACCGCTGCCGCGCCACTGCTGGGGACTCAAGGCCCAGACCGGATCGCTTCCCACCAGACCATCATGGCCAAGCTTTTCGGCCAGAACGGCTGACCCCTGGTCCCGCCAACTCGCCGCGGTGACCAGGCCAAGCAGCCTACCAACCAGGATCCGGCTGACCCGCCGCCGCAGAGGTCCCAGGCCCTGGCCCCAGAGCAGAACCGGCTTTGCCTCGACCCGGGCGGCCACGATAAGGGCTGCGTAATAGAGCAGGCTGCGGAAACTGGTGGAGTCCTGCAGCAGGCTCCCACCTCCGAGCACCAAGCCGTCACAGCGGCGCAGCTCCTTCAGCACCAGCGGCAGGCTGCGCCGCGGCACGGTGTCCACCCCGAAGCGCTGGCTCACCTGGCAGCCATCATGGGCGGTAACGGTGACCTGCCAGCCCGCAGGCAGCATGGCCAGTAACACCTCCAGGAGGGCATCATCTCCGAGGTTGTGCTCGCCGTAGTAGCCGCAGGCCAGGAAGCGCGGCCGGGCTGACGCCTTGATCGCCTGCGTCGCCATGGACTCCCCCTGCCTGTGCGCCGCAGATAGCTTCTCACCCTGTCAGGATCGCCGCCATGCATGCCCTTTCCCTGCCCACCTGGTGGATCCATATCACCTCGGTTCTCGAGTGGGTGGCTGCCATGCTTGCTGTCCAGCAGCTGGGCCTCAGACGTCAGGAAGGCGGTTGGCGCTGGCTGAGCCTGGCGATGCTGCCGGCTCTGGTCAGCGCCATGGCAGCCTGCACCTGGCATCTGTACGACAACAGTGCAGAGCTGCAGGGCCTGGTGGTCCTCCAGGCTGGCCTCACCACCCTGGGCAACGCCGCCCTGGCTCTGGCGGCCTGGAATCTGCTCCGCCAGCAGCGCCGCTCAGCACCATGACTTTTGCCCCACTGAACTGGCTGGCCGGCATCGACCCCAGTCCCCTGTTTGTGCTCTCCCTGGTCCCCTACCTGGCATTCCTGTGGTGGGCGGGCCGGATCGATGCCTTTCCGCGCCTGGCCCTACGCGGCTTCCAGTTCACCCTCGTGTTCGTGGCCGTCACCATCGCCGCTGCGATCGTGGCCCAGCTGAAATTCGGCGAGCTGCTGGCCAACGTCGATGCCCTGCACGGTGGCGCGGAATCCCTGCTGACCGTCGCCAATCTGCTTGTGGTTCTCGGCTTCAGCGGCGCCGCAGCAGCCCATACCAGGCGGTGAACAAGTCTTAAGCAGTGCCGTGGCCAGGCAGAACGCCTCGGAAGATGGGGCGTCGGCACTTGCTTCATGATCACTCCGCTCCTGGCCCTAGCCCCCACCACCATCACCTGGTCACCGAAGGTGGCCCTCGTGATGATTGTCTGCAATGTGATCGCCATTGCCATCGGCAAGGCCACGATCAAACAGCCCAACGTGGGCTTGCAGCTTCCCAGCCCAACCCTCTTCGGTGGCTTCAGCCACGGAGCCATGCTGGGCACCCTGAGCCTTGGGCACATCCTCGGTATGGGCGCCATCCTGGGCCTTGCCACCCGCGGAGTGGTCTGAGTCGGGCTGGGCCCCCCGAACCCCCGCCGCCTGTGCCGCCGCAAGCCAGAGGCCCGGGGGCTCCGAATTGACTGGGGCAGCTCAGACACCCACGGGCTGACCGCTGCCCGAATAGCTGGCAAGAGCCGCAGCTGGGGAACTGCTGCGGCCGAATCTTGCCAGGATGCGCTCAGCCATCTGGGCTGGGGTCAGGCCAAGGCTCAGCTTGCTCTGATTCGGGCTGGCGTGATCAACCAAAACATCTGGGATGCCGATGCGCAGCACTGGCACCAGCACGTTGTGGTCAACAAGCGACTCGACCACAGCAGCGCCGAAACCACCGGCCAGGGCCCCCTCCTCCATGGTGACAACCCGGCCAATGCGCTGGGCCAGCGGCAGTATCAGGGCCTCGTCTAGGGGCCGCAGGAAACGGGCGTTGATCACCGCCGCCCGCATACCCTGTTCCTGAAGCAGGCCAGCGGTTGCCATGGCAGCTCCCACCATGGCTCCATAGGCCACGATCAGCAGGTCATTGCCATCGGCGAGCAGCTCGCCACAACCGATTTCAAGGGGCAGAAAGCCCTCCTCCGCCAGGGGCACGCCCTCCCCCTCACCGCGGGGAATGCGCAGTGCACAGGGACCGGAGTGTTGGATCGAGGTCACCAGCATGCGCTGCAGCTCAGCCTCGTCCTTGGGCGCCATCACGGTGAAGTTGGGGATGGCGCGGAAGTAGCTAATGTCGTACTGGCCCTGGTGGGTGGGGCCATCGGCACCGACTATGCCTGCCCGATCCAGCACGAAGGTGACTGGCAGATTCTGGATTCCCACATCGTGGATGAGCTGGTCGAAGGCCCTCTGCAGGAAGGTGCTGTAGATCGCCACCACGGGCTTGAGGCCCTCACAGGCCATGCCGGCAGCCATCGTCACGGCGTGCTGCTCGGCGATGCCGACGTCGAAATATTGATCGGGTAGGGCTTTCTCCAACAGATCCAGGCCGGTGCCGGTGGCCATGGCCGCAGTGATGCCCACCACGGTTGGATCCTGTTCGCACAATTTGACCAGCGTCTGGCCGAACACCTTGCTGTATCCAGGGGGCTTGGGCTTGTTTGAGGGGTAGGCCTTCCCGGTGGCGAGGTCAAAGGCACTCTGGGCGTGGTAGCCCACCTGATCGGCCTCCGCGTAGGCATACCCCTTGCCCTTGGTGGTGGCCACATGCACCAACACGGGCCCCTCAGTGCGATGGGCCTGCTCAAAGGTGCGCACCATCCCGGCAATGTCATGGCCATCGATCGGGCCTATGTAGGTGAAGCCCAGTTCTTCAAACACGGCACCCACCTTGGGAACCGCCAGTCGCTTCATGCTCTCTTTGAGGGTTTTGAGTTCGGTGGGCAACTCACCGTGCAGGAAAGGCAGGTGCTTGATAGCCTCCTCGGCATTGTCCTGCAGGAACTGAAGTGGCGGACTGAGCCGCATCCGGTTCAGATAGGTGGAGAGGGCGCCCACCGGCGGGCTGATCGACATGTCGTTGTCGTTGAGCACAACCAGCAACCTGGTTTTCGGCAGGTGGCCGGCATGGTTGATCGCTTCAAGCGCCATGCCACCGGTGAGGGCACCATCACCGATAACTGCCACACATTTGAAATCCTCACCGCGGCGATCCCGGGCGAGGGCCATTCCCAGGGCAGCTGAGATGGAGGTGCTGGCATGGCCGGCCCCGAAATGGTCAAAGCGACTCTCGCTTCGCTTCAGATAGCCCGCCACACCATTCTTTTGGCGCAGGCTCTCAAAATTTTTGTATCGCCCGGTCACCAACTTGTGCGGATAGGCCTGGTGACCCACGTCCCACACCACTTTGTCGCGGTCAAGGTCGAGGGTCTGATAGAGAGCAAGGGTGAGCTCCACCACCCCCAGGCCAGGTCCTAGGTGGCCACCGCTGGTGCTCACCACCTCCAGATGGCGCTCCCGGATCTGGCGGGCAATCGCTTCAAGCTCAGCCGTGCTCAGGCCGTGCAGCTGATTCGGATGACTGAGCTCGCTGAGGTGCATGCACAGCCCTGAAGGTGGCGTGCAATCTAGGCCTTGGCTCCCACCTGCAGGTGCGAATTGCGACACTGGTGCCATGCGAGCCGATCCCCAGCACTACCTACAGCGAATCCTGCGGGCTCGGGTTTATGACGTGGCCATAGAGACCCCGCTGGATCCTGCGCCGAATCTGTCAGCCCGCCTGCACAACCGGGTGCTGCTCAAACGGGAGGACCTGCAGCCGGTCTTCAGCTTCAAGCTGCGGGGGGCATACAACAAGATGGCAGGCCTGAGTGCGGTGGAGCTCGAGCGGGGCGTGATTGCGGCCAGCGCCGGAAATCATGCCCAGGGTGTTGCCCTCGCGGCCCAGAAGCTGGGCTGCCGGGCCGTGATCGTCATGCCTGTCACCACCCCGGAGATGAAGGTCAGGGCAGTTGCTGCCCGTGGAGCCGAGGTGGTGCTGCACGGGGACAACTACGACGCGGCCTGTACGGAGGCATCCAGACTCGCCAGCGAGAGCGGGCTCAGTTTCATCCATCCCTTCGACGATCCCGATGTGATCGCCGGCCAGGGCACGGTGGGTCTGGAGATCCTGCGCCAGTGCTCGTCGCCCCCGGATGTGATTTACGTGGCCGTGGGAGGTGGCGGCCTGATTGCCGGCATCGGCGCCTACGTCAAAACCCTCTGGCCCCAGGTGCAGATTGTGGGAGTTGAGCCCGTGGACGCGGACGCCATGACCCGCTCCCTTGCAGCAGGCAGGAGGGTGGAACTGGAGCAGGTGGGCCTATTTGCTGACGGGGTGGCAGTTCGCAGGGTGGGGGAGCACACCTTTGCCCTGGCCCAGAAGACGGTCGATCGAATGGTGACAGTCAACACCGACGCCATCTGCGCCGCCATCAAGGACGTGTTTGAGGACACCCGCTCGATCCTGGAGCCGGCCGGAGCCCTCGCCGTGGCGGGGATGAAACGGGATGTGGTCCAGCAGGGCCTGCATGGCCAGACCCTGGTGGCGGTGGCCTGTGGCGCAAACATGAATTTTGATCGATTGCGTTTCGTGGCCGAACGCACCGAGATCGGTGAAGACCGCGAAGCGATGCTGGCGGTGGAGATCCCAGAGGAAGCGGGCAGTTTGAGGCGCTTCTGCGCTGTGCTGGGCAGACGCAACCTCACCGAATTCAGCTACCGCCTGGCGGATCCGCGCGTGGCCCATATCTTCGTTGGGGTCCAGACCAGCGGCACTGCCGACGAAGAGGCACTCATCCATGACGTCCGCCGGGCGGGCTTCCCCTGCCTTGACCTCTCCAACGACGAGCTGGCCAAGCTGCACCTGCGCCACATGGTTGGCGGACGGCTGGCCGTGGGTGCTGGGTGTGCCACTGAGTTGGGTGATGAACTTCTCTATCGCTTCGAATTTCCGGAAAAACCTGGAGCCCTGATGGCCTTCGTGAATGCTCTGCAGGCAAACTGGAATATCAGCATCTTTCACTACCGCAATCACGGAGCTGACGTGGGGCGGATCGTGGTGGGAGTGCAGGTGCCGCGCCTTGAGAGGCACCAATGGCAGGAGTTTCTCAACGGTCTGGGCTATCAACATTGGGACGAAACCGCAAACCCTGCCTATCGGCTGTTCCTCGGACCAGGCACCAGCCCCCTGGCAGAGCTGGCCTGAGCCCAGGCAGCTGCGTTAGCGTTTTGCCATGCAGAAAGCTGCTCCAGCTGAGCTGACCGCGGATCTCTCCCTGCCCGCCAGGATCGAAGCGATTCTCTACCTCAAAGGCAGGCCCCTGACCCTGGTTGAACTCGCCGAGATAGCCATGGTCAGCCGCCAGGAGGTGGAGCTCGGCCTGATCTCGCTCATCACCGATTACTCCCACCGCGATACCGCCCTTGAGGTGCGTCAGGAGGGCAAGAGATATTCGCTTCAGTTGCGTGAGGGACTGGCAGATCTGGTCGCGAACCTGCTGCCCGTTGACCTCTCCACCGCCGCCCTGAGAACCCTGGCGACGATTGCCCTGAAAAAACCGATTCTCCAGTCGGAACTGGTGGAGCTGCGAGGTTCCGGCGCCTACGATCACATCAAGGAGCTGCTGGCTCAGAACTTCATCGAGCGCAGGCGACAAAGTGAAGGTCGTTCCTACTGGCTCAGCCTGAGCGAAAAGTTCCATCGCACCTTCGCCATCAGAGCCGACGACCTCCAACCTCATAGGCCCACAACTGCTGAAGGCCGGCAACCCGCTGCCTAGAGTCTTCTCCAACAAAGTTCCACTTTCCATGGACGCTCTGAGTTTCCTCCTGCAGGTGCTTGCCCAGACCCTGAGCATCTACACGTTGGTGCTGCTGGTACGCGTTCTGCTGAGCTGGTTCCCCAACCTCGACTGGAGCAACCCCCTGCTATCTACGGTGAGCTCGATCACCGATCCCTATCTGAACGCCTTCCGGGGCCTGATCCCCCCCATTGGCGGACTGGACCTGTCCGCGATTCTCGCCTTTCTTGCCCTGCAGCTGGTCCAGAGCCTGCTCCAGGGTGCGAGCGTGTCCGTCCTGGGTGCCGGCTACTGATCGGCGTTACGGTCAGCCAGTTTCTGTTCAAGGGGAAGCACTTCACCGTCGCTGCCCGGGCGGGATCGCACCGGTGCACTGAAGCCGCGGGCCTTGACGTTGCGAAAACCCAGGGGGCCTGGGGTGCCAGCGGGCACTGAAAGACGCACGCCGAAGCTGGAGGAGCCCGGTGGCACGTCGCCAATGCTGCCTACCCGAGTGCGGTTCTGCAGCACAGGTTCTCCGCTGGCATCGAGGATAAGGGCAAAGACATCCGTATCCACAACAGGTTGGCTCCCCGGATTGAGCACCCTGCCGCGCAGGGCGTAGCAGCTGGCACCGATGGGGCGGCCGAGCTCCGGCTGGGCACCTATATCCGCCGTCGGGCAGGGCTCGAGACTCAGGTCTGAGACCTTAAGTTCCGCTGCCCAGGCGGGGGAGGTCACCAGCGTCAGACTCAACAGAAGTGGGGTGATCAGGTGCATCAACCACCTTCTGGAAGTGTTCACCGGCTGTCTCCACTGCCTGAAATCACGTTACGGGAAGCTCGGCTTGCCAGTTTTTCCAGGTTTGCCCGTGCAATGAGATCGAGATCCAGCCCCAGCTCGGTGGCAAGTTGGGCGACGTACCAGAGCACATCCCCCAGCTCGAGCCGTATGGCGGCCAGCGCCTCGGGGGAAAACTCTCCTTTTGCATCACGCAACACCTTCTTGACCTTGTCGGCCACCTCGCCAGCTTCGCTGCAGAGCCCGAGGGTGGGATAAATCACATTGGAGCCCGCATCCGGGTAGCGGGCAGTTGCCCTGGATCGCTGTTGATAGGTCTCAAAGTTCAACTGGGGCAATCCGTTGCAGGCTTGGATGGTAGTTTCCCAATGTCTGTTGGTGCCTGCATGCCCCAGCCCGATCTCATGCGACGCACCAAGATCGTGGCCACCATCGGGCCCGCCACGGAGTCTCCTGAACGCTTACGGGAGCTGATAGCAGCTGGCGCGACCACCTTCCGACTCAATTTTTCCCATGGCGACCACAGCGACCATGCGGTTCGCATCGCCACAATTCGCCAGGTCGCCAGCGAGCTGGGAATCGAGATCGGCATACTTCAGGATCTCCAGGGCCCCAAAATCAGACTTGGTCGCTTTGCAGACGGGCCCATAACCATTGCCAAGGGAGCTCCTTTCGAGCTCACTTCCAGGAATGTGGCCTGTAACCAGGTGACGGCAAGTGTCACCTACGCCAAATTGGCCGATGAGGTGGTGCCCGGAAGCCGGATCCTGCTTGATGACGGCAGGGTCGAAATGGTCGTAGACCGGGTCGACATAGCAGGGCAGACGCTCTACTGCACCGTGACCGTAGGTGGGGTGCTCTCCAACAATAAGGGGGTCAATTTTCCCGATGTGCAGCTCTCAATCAGGGCCCTGACCGACAAGGACCGGGCCGATCTTTCCTTCGGTCTGCAGCAGGGAGTCGACTGGGTGGCCCTCAGCTTCGTGCGCAACCCCTCCGACATGCGCGAGATACGTGAGTTGATCCGCAGCCACGGCTACCAGACCCCTGTGGTGGCAAAGATCGAGAAATTCGAGGCGATTGACCAGATCGACGACATCCTGCCCCTCTGTGATGGAGTGATGGTGGCCCGGGGCGATCTGGGCGTTGAGATGCCCGCCGAGGAAGTCCCCCTGCTGCAGAAGGAATTGATCCGCAAGGCCAACAGCCTCGGCATACCGGTGATCACCGCCACCCAGATGCTGGATTCGATGGTCAGTTGCCCAAGGCCCACCCGTGCTGAGGTGAGCGATGTGGCCAATGCAATTCTGGATGGCACCGATGCAGTCATGCTCTCAAATGAGAGTGCTGTCGGCGATTTCCCTGTCGAGGCGGTGGCCACGATGGCCACCATCGCCAGAAGGATCGAACGCGACTATCCCCAGAGGCTGCATGACAGCAACATGGCACCCACCATCGCCAATGCGATCTGTCAGGCAGTCAGCAGCATTGCCCGACAGCTCAACGCCGCAGCTATCCTGCCGCTTACGAAAGGCGGTTCCACGGCCCGCAACGTCAGCAAGTTCCGTCCCAGCACACCAATTCTTGCCATCACCAGTGAGGTACAGGTTGCGCGGCAACTGCAGCTCTGTTGGGGGGTAAACCCGTTGCTTGTGCCTGAACAGAGTTCTTCCACCAGCACATTCAGTCTGGCCATGGGTAAGGCCCGGGAGCATGGCTTCTTGAAGGATGGAGATTTGGTTGTACAGACGGCGGGCACCCTCTCCGGCGTGAGTGGTTCAACCGACTTCATCAAGGTCGGCACCGTATCGGCCGTGCTATCAAGGGGGGTCGGCATCGGCAACGGCTCGGTGAGCGGCCGGGTCAGGCTGGTGGACAGTCCGGCAGCCGCGGCAGCCATACAGACAGGCGAGATCCTGGTTGTGCGCGAGACGACAGTTGAATATGTGGATGCCATTCGCAAGGCCAAGGCGGTCATCGCTGAAATCGGCGGCATGGAGAGTCACGCTGCTGTGATCGCCCAGAACACTGGGGTGCCAGCCATCGTGGGGGTCGCCAATGCCATTGCCAGCCTGCTTCAGGGTGAAATCGTCACCCTTGATCTGCAGCGTGGCGAGGTGCATCGGGGCGCCCGCAGCCACTATTGCGATCCAGAAAGCGCCATGGTTTAGGCAGCAAAGATCCTCCGGCGGCACCCATGGCATCCAAACTGCCCCTGCGCGAATCGGTGGGGATGGCCCTCTCTACCCTGCGCGCCAACAAGTTGCGCAGCCTGCTGACCATGCTGGGCATTGTGATCGGCAACGCTTCGGTGATAACGCTGGTGGGAGTTGGCAAGGGTGCCCAGAACCTGGCCGAGGGGCAATTGAGCAATCTGGGCGCCAACGTGCTTTTTGTCGTGCCCGGAAACAACGACACCCGCCGCCAGGGTATTGACTTCCCCAAGACTCTGGTGCTGGAGGACGCTCAGGCAATCGCCGAGCAGGTGCCCAGTGTCAGACGAGTTGCACCTCAGATCACGCTCAGCGAGGTGTTGCAGTCAGGAGGTATCAGCGGCACGGCCTCAATTTCAGGGGTGACGCCTGAATTCTTGCCGGTGCGTCAATTTGAGATGGCCCAGGGCCGCTTTTTCACCCCCAGCGATCTGAATGGGGCGCGCAATGTGCTGGTGGTAGGGCCCGATCTTGCCGGAAAGATGTTTCCCGGCAGGGCCGCATTAGGTCGCCAGCTGCGCATTCGCAATCAGCTCTTTGAGGTGATCGGAGTGCTGGAGCCGAAGGGTGCTGTGTTCGGCCAGAACCAGGATGAAAACGGCTACATACCCCTCACCACAATGGTCAGCAAGCTTTCAGGAAGGGATCCCACCTATGGAGTCAACCTAAACTTCATTAGTGTCGAAGCCCGCGACGACCAGAGCACCGGGGCCGCCAGCTTTCAGATCACCAACCTCCTGCGCCAGCGGCACCGAATCCTGCGGGAGGATGATTTTGCTGTCCGTTCCCAGAAGGACGCCCTCACTATCGTGAGTACCATCACAGGAGGACTCACCCTGATGCTCGCTGCCATAGGTGCCGTATCCCTCCTGGTTGGCGGTATCGGCATCATGAACATCATGTTGGTTTCCGTGAGCGAGCGCACTGAAGAAATCGGCTTGCGCAAGGCACTGGGTGCCCGAAGTGGCGATGTGTTGCTGCAGTTTCTGGTGGAGTCACTGGTGCTGGCAAGCCTTGGTGGCCTGATCGGCAGCGCGGTGGGCATCGGTACCGTTGCCCTCGTGGCTGCAGTGACCCCCCTGCCCGCTTCAATCGGCGCCAGCACTGTGCTGGGGACGGTAGCCCTGTCCGGCTCGATTGGCCTCTTCTTCGGGGTGGTGCCGGCGCGCCGGGCCGCCCGACTCGACCCCATCGTTGCCCTGCGAAGCCTGTGACATCACAAAGCAAATCTTAAGAGTCCCAAAAATCGTGCCAGGCGTTACCAATATTCAAAATAGGGGGTGGCTTGATGGGGCTGACCATCAGGCACCGGCCTTGAACGTTCTGGCTTGCAGCTACAGAAACAGCACATCCAGCATGGTTATCCTGCGATGTGTGGGCCCCGAGGAGTTTTTTCTGGAGCGGGTTGTATTTCCCTTTGAGCTGCTCAGCTTTGAGTGCCCGCCAGGCAGTGAAGTGAATGTATGGACCCATGGCCTGGGTGGCCCCGAACTGCTGGAGACTCTCCAGGCCGCCGAACTGGGCACGGATTTTCCAGCCCCTTCTCCCCTGGTTGATCCTGCAGGATCCGGTGGTCCATGGGAACTCAACTGGTCTGATGCGGTCTGAGAGGTTCAGCGGGCTGGGCCCTCAGCGCCGTTACACTCGTTAAGATTGCGAATCGGTTATGAATCAGCGGTGGCGCCTCCTGGCACTTTGGCTCCTGCCTCTAGCGGTGGTTGCCTTCTTCGGCTGGCAGTTGCTTGGCAGCGGGGGCACCTCCCGTTTCATACCGAATGGTCCGAATGAGGCCCCCCGCAATGCGGCGGTAGCCCGCATGAGTTATGGCCGCTTCCTCGATTACGTGGATGCGGGCCGGGTAACGGCGGTAGATATTTATGATGGTGGCCGTACCGCTGTTATTGAGGCAGTCGATCCTGACCTCGACAACAGAGTTCAGAGGCTAAGAGTCGACCTCCCCGGTCTGGCCCCCGAACTGGTGAATAACCTGAAAGAGCAGGGGATCAGTTTCGACATCCATCCCCCCAAGAGCGCCCCACCGCTGCTGGGCCTGCTTGGCAACCTCCTGTTCCCCCTTCTGCTGATCGGCTCACTGGTCTTCCTGGCGCGTAGGGGCAGTGGCATGCCTGGTGGACCGGGCCAGGCTATGCAATTCGGAAAAACCAAGGCGCGCTTCGCCATGGAAGCTGAAACCGGTGTCAAATTCCTCGATGTGGCAGGGGTTGAGGAGGCTAAACAGGATCTGCAGGAGGTGGTGACCTTCCTGAAGACTCCTGAGCGCTTCACTTCAGTGGGGGCCAAGATCCCCAAGGGTGTCCTGCTGGTAGGTCCGCCCGGAACGGGCAAAACCCTTCTGGCGAAGGCGATTGCTGGAGAGGCCGGGGTGCCTTTCTTCTCCCTTTCAGGTTCTGAATTCGTAGAGATGTTCGTGGGCGTCGGTGCCAGCCGGGTGAGGGACCTTTTCAAACGGGCCAAGGAGAACAGCCCATGCCTGATATTTATCGATGAGATCGACGCGGTTGGGCGTCAAAGGGGTGCAGGAGTGGGAGGAGGCAATGACGAGCGGGAGCAGACCCTTAACCAGCTCCTCACCGAGATGGATGGCTTCGAAGGCAATAGCGGCATCATCATCATCGCTGCTACCAACAGGGCGGATGTTCTCGATTCAGCTCTTTTGCGGCCCGGCCGTTTCGACCGCCAGGTGCAGGTAGACGTTCCAGATATAAAGGGTCGTCTTTCTGTTCTGAAAGTTCATAGCCGCAACAAAACCCTGGCCCCAGACGTGAGTCTCGAGGCAATTGCCCGCCGCACTCCAGGATTCTCAGGAGCTGATCTTGCGAACCTGCTCAACGAGGCCGCAATCCTCACAGCGCGTCGCCGCAAGGACGCCACAGGACTTGCCGAAATCGATGATGCTGTTGATAGGGTTATTGCAGGTATGGAGGGTAAACCTCTCACCGATGGACGCAGCAAACGCCTGATCGCTTATCACGAGGTAGGGCATGCCTTGGTGGGTACCTTGGTTCAGGCCCATGATCCGGTGCAGAAGGTAACCCTCATACCTCGGGGTCAGGCCCAGGGCCTCACCTGGTTTGCCCCGGACGAAGAACAGATGCTTGTCAGCAAAGCCCAGTTAAGGGCTCGCATCATGGGGGCCCTAGGCGGGCGGGCGGCAGAAGAAGTTGTTTTCGGGCATGCTGAGGTGACAACCGGTGCTGGAGGTGATATCCAACAGGTAGCCTCCATCGCCCGACAGATGGTCACCCGCTTCGGCATGAGTGATTTAGGCCAGGTCTCCTTCGAGGCTGGGAATCAGGAAGTATTTCTAGGCAGAGACCTGATGACGCGCAATGATGGATCGGATAGACTCGCCAGCAAAATTGATGATGCGGTGAGACATATTGTTCATAGCTGTTATCTGGACACTCTCAATCTTGTATCAAGTCAACGCAATTGCATGGATCGGTTGGTAGAGCTGCTGATCGAAAAGGAAACCTTAGATGGGGATGAACTGAGGGCAATTGTTGGAGAATTTACATCCATACCTGAAAAGGAAAGGTTCACCCCCTTTCTTTCCTCGGAATCGGTTGGGGCTTCTGAGCCCCAAACTGCCAGAGCCTGATACCAAGCCAGCCCGGGCCATTAAATAGCCGGGCTGGAATAGGGGTTGTCAGTTGAATCAGAGCTCTTCCTCGACGTCAGGAATAATCGTGCAATCTGCCGTAGGGTAGCTTACGCATAGCAGGGCGTAGCCGGCATCAATCTGATCATCATCCAGAAAACTCTGATCACTTTGATCTACAGAACCTGATGTGATTTTCCCTGCACAGGTGCTGCAAGCCCCAGCCCTGCACGAAAATGCCAGGTCGATACCTTGCTCCTCAGCTGCATCGAGGATGTAGGTGTCATCAGGGCAGGGGAAGCTGGCTCCGGTGCTGAGGGTGATAGTATAGGTCGCCATGGGGGCTTGGAATCAAACCCTAATTTCAGACCGAACACCAAAGGATCGGGGTAATCCTCGATACCTAAGCCGGTTTGATGTTCAAACTCGGATCCCAGTTGCCCACTTCGGCGAGCCCCCTGCTGATCAGATTGGCCGCACAGGGCGCCTTTCGATCACCTTGTCGATAAGCCCATAACTGACCGCTTCGGCCGGTGACATGAAAAAGTCGCGGTCCGTATCCTCCTCAATGCGGATCAGGGGCTGGGAGGTGCGTTCGGCCAGTTCCTGATTCAGCTTCCTCTTTAGGTAAAGAATTTCATCGGCCTGGATGCGAATGTCGCTCGCCTGGCCGCGGGCTCCTCCCAATGGCTGGTGGATCATGATCCTGGAATGGGTGAGACTGCTGCGCTTGCCCTTGGTGCCGGCACATAGCAGGAATGCACCCATGGATGCTGCAAGGCCGACGCAGACAGTTTGGACATCAGGCTTTATATGCTGCATTGTATCAAAGATACCAAGGCCGTCATATACTGAGCCGCCAGGGGAGTTGATATACATGAATATATCCTTTTCCGGATCTTCCGCCTCCAGAAACAACAGTTGCGCCACCACCCTGTTAGCCGACTCAGCCGTCACGGGCTCCCCCAGAAAAATGATGCGCTCCCTTAGGAGTCGGGAATAGATGTCGAATGCACGTTCTCCCCGGCCCGACTCTTCAATCACAATCGGGATCATGGAGCAGCGTCTGAAACTACGGTTGATCCTACTGAGCCTGGGCGGCTAGGGTCGTCCAACCATGAGCCCGACCCGCGTGAGCGCAGCCCTCACCGTTGCCGACAGCAAGCGTGCCTTCCATAGCGCCTTCCCCCACGTGATCGCCCCCCTCTACCGGAGGGTGGTGGATGAGCTGCTTGTGGAACTCCACCTGCTGAGCCGTCAGGCTGGTTTTCGCAGTGATCCCCTCTTCGCTGCCGGCCTGATCCAGGTGTTTGATGGGTTTTCAAAGGGGTACCGACCGGAGGCCCACCGGCAGCCTCTGCTGGATGCCATCTGCAGTGCTTCGGGATTCGACTCCAGGTCACTGCGCCAGCAGAGGGATGCGGCGATGGCGGCAATGGGAAGTCACAGCGTTGAGGAGGTGAGCCAGTGGATCGAACAGGCGGGTGCCGGTGCGCCCGAACCGGTGGCGGCAGCTCTGGCGGGAATCCGTCGACCTGACTTCCACTACTCACGGCTGATGGCCGTGGGTTTGCTCAGCCTGCTCGAGCAGGCCCAGGGGGCCGATGCCATGGACCCCACAGCGCTGCGCAGTTATGCCCACGACCTTGGCAGTGCCATTGGGCTGTTGAGGGATCGGCTGGACAAGGATTTGAGCCTCTATGCAACGAATCTCGAAAAGATGGCCCAGGCGGTGGAGCTGATGGAGGAAACGGTTGCCGCAGAGCGCCGCAAGCGGGAGCGCCTACAGCAGCAACCCTCTGACGTTGGGCCCTCTAGCGTTGCGGCTGGCGAAACTGCAGCTGAAGCTGCCCCATCAGCTGGCTGAGGGGTGACCCAGGCGATCGGCCGCCGTCATCCATCTGAAAAGCCACCAAATAGAGCTGGTTCGATCGCTGAACCGGCAAAGGCAGCTCGGCTGGCAGCAGCCCCAGCTTGGCAAGCGCCTGGGGGCGCAGGCGCAACACGGTTGCAGCTCCCATTTCCGGACTGGTCAGCTCGGGGGGAGGCTGGGTCGCCCTTGTGTTGGGTGTCAGCCCGCCTGCTGGTTCAGGGCCAAGAAACAGCAGCAGGCGTGGAGTTCCACCTGAAGGCAACTGCCAACGCCAGCCACCAACCACCTGCCCATCCTGGCGACGCCAGGAAGAGGCTGGGAATACAGCGGACCCGGAGATGGCAGATTCCAGACCCTGGGACTGGATTGCCGGAGTAAGGGTGTTCAGCAGCTTGGTCCAGGGTTTTCGATCCGTCCCAACCTGAAGCTCAAGTTCCAGGCCTGCCTGAAAAGGCCCGTCAGGCAGGGGCCGAATCCGCAGAACAAAGGGAGCCGATCCCAGCAGAGCCAACTGTGCATCACCGATTCCGTAGCGATCAGCAAGGGGCTCCCTGATCAGCTGACGATTGAACAGCCCCTGCCCAACCCCCTTGAGTGCCGGCCCTCGCCACTCCAAAAGCAGATCCGTTGGCAGCGGAGCAAGGGGCGGCGGCGGTGCCAGCCGAGCAGGCATGGTGAGGATTCCGCTGGTTGAACTCGCTTCACCGTCGAGAGCAAGGCTTGAATCCTGGAGGCGCAGGCTCAGGCAACCCTGCTGGAACCGTTGCAGCAGGGGAGCCATGGGCCCAGCCAGCAAACCGAGCCCCAGGGGAGACCAGAACACTGCCTGCCCCTGCTGGAGTCGCAGCAGACAGCGTTGCTCCATTCCCCTGGGCTGGCGCTGAGCCAGTTTGAGCTGATCCTGCAGAAGCTTCTGGGAGAGGGGGTCTGGCGCCACGACCACCAGGTCATCAACCCTCAGGCCGTAGCGGGGCAGCTTCTGGAGGCCTGAAGCGGCAAAGGCCAGGTAGGGACCTCCATCCCCATCACGCCCCCAGAACTGCCACCAGACGCGCCGCTGACGGCGCCAGGTGCTCTCCGCCAGGGTATCGCCAAGACGTTGGCGCCACAGGGCCGGAATGGAACGTTGCGGGGATGGGGGAAAACTCTGCAGCAGAGCAGTCTGGAGAAGCAGGCGCTCCAACCCCCTGGCCCGGGGACGGGGCCAGTTCCACAGCACCATGCCAGGAACCAGCACCAGCAGGGCTGTGAGCGCTGCGGTGCGCCTCATCTCCCCACTCCGTAGAGGGTGCTTCGCCGGCGCACTGGTCGCCCCAGGCTGAGGGCTGCGTTCTCCAGGGCCTGGGGCGTCTGATATGTGCCCCCTGTGGCACCCGCCATGGTTGTGATGTGCTCCTCCATCAAGGTGCCGCCGAGATCATTGCAGCCCCAGCGCAGGGCCTCTGCAGCCCCTGCCAGGGTGAGCTTCACCCAGCTGGGCTGGTGGTTGCGAAACCATGGCCCCAGAAGAACCCTGGCCTGGGCGGTGAGACGCAGCATCGCCGATCTGTCTGGTTGATCCCGACCGACCCGGGCCCGCAGGGAGGCCGGTGCCGCCTCACCGACAAAGGGCAGCAGCACAAATTCGCTGAATCCCGCCTGCTTTTGCTGCCAGGCATGGCGCTGCAGCGCCACCAGGGTGAGCAGGTGGGCGGCCAGATCGGCAGGCGATTCGACATGTCCTGCCATCAGGGTGCTGGTGGCGGCCAGACCGTGATGATGCACCTGCAGCATCACTGCCACCCAGGCACGGGCGGAGAGCTTCTCAGGGCAAAGCACCCGGCGTACCGGCTCGCTGAGCACCTCAGCAGCCGTGCCTGGAACGGATGCCAGCCCCACCGCCTGCAGTCGCTCCAGAACCACATCCAGTTCCAGCCCATCCTGTTGGGCAAAGAAAAGAAGTTCCTGAGGTGAAAAGGCATGCAGGTGGATGCCGGGAGCCGCCCGCTGAAGCAATTCCAGCAGACGCTCGGCATAGGCCAGCTGGCTGCCATTGATCGTGGCTAGGGGGTTGAGTCCACCCTGGATGCAGAGCTCCGTGGCTCCAAGCTGCTTCGCTTCTTCAGCCTTTGCTGCCAGCTCGGCCTCGCTGAGCCAGTAGGCCCCAGGTTCGCCCGCATCGCGGCGGAAAGCACAGAAGCTGCAGTGCTTCACGCAATGGTTCGAGACATTAAGGTTTCGGTTCACCACGTAGGTGACCGTGTCTCCAGCAAGCTCTACGCGCAGGTTGTCGGCTGCCAGGCGCAACTCCTCGTCATCCCCGTCCGAGGGGGAACGGCCCAGCAGGGCCCATGCCTTGGTAGCAAGCGATGCTGGCTGCCAGGATTTATCCAGGTCGAGCCCCTCTACGTGGGCTGCCGCAATGTCCTCAAGCAGATGTTGCAGTGATGAAGCACCTGCAGGGCACAGCGGAGCAGGCACCAGCAGAGCCCCAGCTCTCCGCCAGGCCCATGGGGCCAGCCCGGAGGGTGAGGGAGAGCTCATCGCTGGCGTTTCACCTCAAGAGCCCTGCGGCGCCGGCGATCACGCCACTCGACAGTTGAGAGGTACAGCACTCCGCCACTGACAAAAATCAGCAATAGAATGGCAACCCCCGAGAGAACCTGGGGGGGGGAGATGGACAGCTCAGGCACCGAGGGTAGGGAGCTCGGAATCAGAACTTGATGCTGTTGTCACCGTGACGACCCCAGACAACCATGGCGATCGAAAAACTGAACAGGGCAGCCAGGGAAGCCCAGCCAAAGCTAATCAACATGGCCCAGCCATTCAGGAATGGTCCCACCTTACCTAGGCTTGGGACCCCACGCTTCTTTCAGGTTTTGGTTCTGGCAACCATGGCCCCCAGCCCACTACAGCAGCAACAGCGGATCCGCCAGCCCTATCCAAGCTTCAAGGTGGTGGTGCTCGACGACGATGTGAACACCTTCCAGCATGTGGTGGAGTGCTTGCAGCGTTACATTCCAGCCATGCAACCAGATAGGGCCTGGGAGCTGGCCCACCAGATCGATAGCCAGGGTGCCGCGGTCGTCTGGTGTGGCCCCCAGGAGCAGGCCGAGCTCTATCACCAGCAGCTGGGCGCCGAGGGGCTCACCATGGCCCCTTTGGAGAAGGGCTGATGGGTCGGGTGGTCATCACCCACAGCACCTACCTGGAGGGGCTGATCCCCCTGCTTCAGCAGCTGGCCAATCTGGATGGCATCTCCACTGTCACCCCTGCGGTGATCTCCCGGGTGCGGGGACGCAGCCCCCAGCTGCGGCTGCGGGTGTCCACTGCGATCACCGGTGGTCACAAGCTGGTGGCGCGCCGGGGCCACAGCGTTCAGGAAGTATTCGTGGTGACCAGCTGGGACCGAGAGCAACTTCAGCAGGTGCTGGAGCGTCTGCTCAATCAGGAGTCCTCCAGCAGCTGCGCTCCGGAGGGGCGGCGCTCGTAGACCGCGTTCGCTTGAAAGCGGGCGAAGCCCCCCCCTTCTCTGAACCAGGATTCATCCACCAACTCCAGGTTGACGGGCTGGAGCTGCCACCGTCCCCGCAGATAGCTGCTGTAATCAGCTGGGGTGGTCTGGGCTCGCTGCCAATGCACCACGGCAAAGTAAAGGGCCCGGACCCGCACGAGGCCTCCGGGCAACTCCTCAATCTCCTCCTGGTAGAGAAAGGTGCGAAACCGCTCGCGCCCATCCTGACCCTCGAGGGAGTACTTGCGCAGGTAGAGCAACCTGGCTCTGGGAAACAGGGGCCCCGGCGCCATGGATAGCAGGGATTCAAAAGCCTGTTCAAAACTGTTCATCGGCCCAATTGCTGCCAGTCAGGAGGAGGATTTGATCCCATCCAGAATGGCGAGCGGTCCAGACCCTCTCCCAGTTCCACGATGGCTATCACTCCGGAAAAGCTCAGGCAGGCCATGGCCTGGCGCTATGCCACCAAACTATTCGATGCGAACCGCCGCATAGATGCCGAAACCTGGGCTGCCTTGGAAAACGCCCTGGTGCAGAGCCCCTCAAGCTACGGCTTGCAGCCCTGGAAATTCCTTGTGATCGGCGATTCCGCCCTGCGCAGGCAGCTGCGACCGGAATCCTGGAACCAGAGTCAGATCACCGACGCGTCCCATCTGGTGGTGTTTCTGGCCGAACGCCAGATCGGCCCAGAACAGGCCGACCGGCTGGTGTCGTCCATGGCCGCCATCCGTGGTCTCGACACCGGGGATCTGGACACCTATCGACGCATGATCGAGGTGGACCTGATCGAGGGTCCGCGCAGCGGGCAGATCGGGCGCTGGGTAAGCAATCAGGTCTACATCGCCCTCGGTACCTTCATGACAGCCGCAGCGTTGCTAGAGGTCGACACCTGTGCAATCGAGGGGTTCGACCCGGCAGCCTATGACCGTATCCTCCAATTGGAGAATTCCCCATATCACAGCTGCGTTGTGTGCGCTGCGGGCTACCGGGCCCCAGATGACAAGTATGCCAGGGCTGCCAAGGTGCGCTATCCCGCCGGCGAGGTGATCGAACTGCGCTGAAGTGGGGAGAAAGGGGTGGACCGCCGTGCCGTTTTGCCCCAGTGTTCGACCTGGTTTAACCAGAAGGGGGATCAAGGACGGGGCGCCGTTTCCGACTGCAAGGTCGGCTTACGTTGCTTCCGCTGCAGATCCCCCATGTCGAAGAGGGAGTCAGATCAGAAAACTGTTAAAGGCAGACACCAACAAAGCAGTCCGCCTAGATATTAAGCGGCTGGCAAGGGCCAGATGCGGCGCACCCGAGCCAGCAACTCCTCCGCCTCGCAGGAGCGCTCCTTGGGATCCACTCCATTCAGCACCATGGTGATGTGGCCCAGTTTGCGGCCAGCGTTTGAGCCTTGCTTGCCGTACCAGTGCACATGGGCACCTGGCAGGTCTGCCAGAGCCTCCCGCTGGCTTGAATAATCGGTCGCAGAACCCTCAAGGCCAAGCAGATTAACCATCAAGGCACCGGGGACCCGCAGGTCCACCGGACCCATCGGCAGACCGCTGACTATCCGTACCTGTTGCTCAAACTGACTGGTGTGGGCCGCTTCGATGGTGAGGTGCCCCGAGTTGTGAGTCCGGGGGGCTATTTCATTGACCTGCAAGCCGCCCGGGCCATAGAACAGCTCAATCGAGAGCACACCCACGTAGTTGATGGCCGTGATCAGGGATGCGGCGATGTTTCGGGCATAGGCCTGCACCGCCTGGGGCACCGGGGCTGGGGCGAGCACCCAGTCGCAGACCTGTTGGTGCTGGCGGGTCTGCACCAGGGGGTAACAAAGCAAGTTACCAGCCCTGTCACGGCAGGCCAGCTGGGAGAGCTCCAGCTCAAAGGACACCATCTCCTCCAGAATCCAGTCGCCCTTTGCCACCCGGGTCGGGAGAGAAGCCAGCTCCTCCGGACCCTCAATCACTACCGTTCCCTTGCCGTCGTAGCCGCCACTGGCAAGTTTGGCCATCAGGGGAAAGCTGAAATCAGCCGGCAGGACCCCATCGGCAGGCCATTCACACCACCTGGGGGTGGGCAGGCCCAGGCCCTGCAGCAGCAAGCGCTGACGGCGTTTGCACACCAGGGGCAACAGGGCTTCAAGACTCGGCACGAACAGCACCCCTTCAAAGTCCAACGGGGCCAGGGCGTGCAGGTCAACCCACTCGTTTTCAAAGGTGATCGCGGTGCTGCGGCGGGCCAGTTCCCGGGTGGCAGGAATGTCATCGATACCTGCCAGAACTACCGAAGTGGCCAGGGCGGCTGCCGGATCGTGGGGCGATGGGGTCTGGATATGGAAGGGGACTTCCAGATCACGCGCAGCGGAGGCGAGCAGCATGGCCAGTTGGCCACCCCCGACCACCCCGATGGCCGAGCCTGCTGGTGCTGACGCGGGCTCAGCCATCTCCGGATTGCCTCCAATTCAACAGATTAGGGGGCAGGCGGTCAGGCAAGCCCCTTCTCGGCTGCAAACAGGAAGCGCACCAGGCTGAGCAACAGCACGATCAGAAACAGGGCAAGGCCGATGGTGCAGGCATAGCTGATCTCCAGTTCCGAGAAGGCCTGGTCGTAGACGTAATAAACTAGGGTGCGGGTCGAATCAGCGGGCCCACCCTGAGTCATCAGATAGACCTCCTCAAACACCTTTGTGGCGGCAATGGCAGATATCACCGCCACCATGGTGATGTAGGGACGAAGCAGGGGAAGGGTGATGTCAAGATGCTTGCGAAAGCCTTCACTGCCATCCAGGGCAGCCGCTTCGTAGAGGTCTGGGGAGATGCCCTGGAGGCCTGCCAGAAAAATCACCATGTAGTAACCGAGCCCCTTCCAGAGTGTGACAAGCATCACAGAGGGCAGGGCGAGAAATGGGGAGGTGAGAAAACCGATGGGCTGAAAGCCTGGTCCAACCAGCGCTCCTAGCCAGCCATTGACTAATCCGTTCTCCGCGTAGATCCAGCGAAAGGCGATCGCTGCCACCACTATCGACACCAGCACAGGCGCATAGAGGGCACCGCGACACCAGTGGATCCCGGGGAGGCGGCGGTTGACGAGCACGGCAAGCGCCAGAGCACCGAGGACGATTGGGGGGACGACCCCCACCAGGTAGAGAAAGGTGGTGCCGGTAACCCGGAAGAACATCGGATCGAATAGCAGCCTGCGAACGTTTGCCAGGCCGACAAATTGCAGTGGTTCACTCACATCCAGACCCGCCTTGCTGAAACTGATCACCAGGGCCATGGCGGCTGGAATAAGAACGGAAATCAACAGCAGGATCAGGGCTGGGGCCAGAAATGGCCAGGCAATGGAAGGCCGGTCGGCGGAATCGGGCATGGGGGCGGTCGGTCGCGATTCCAAAGGCCTGCCAGGTCATTCTGAGAGATCCCGCAGCCCCTGGCGCAGCCTCTGGCCGGAAGCCCCACTGCGGGGATTACTGCAGCCGCCGTAGCCTTGACGATCCGGCTGATATGTCCTGTGACGACCGCGCTCCCCAGCCTGCGCACGATCAGGGTCGAGCTGAGCGCCAATCCCTATTCCATCGTCATAGGCGCGGGGATCCTCGCCGGCCTGGGCGATCAGATCCGCAGCCTGGGTTTCAAGGCAGGCACAAAGTCGTTACTGGTAACCAATCCGGTTGTTCAGGAGCACTACGGCTCCAGCGCCATTGCCAGCCTGCGGGACGCCGGTTTCGATGCCAGCCCCCTGGTGATCAAGGCTGGAGAAGACCAGAAAAATCCCACTACCGTGGCCCTGATCCATGACGCAGCCTTCAGACAAAGGCTGGAACGGGGCTCCTTCATCGTTGCCCTAGGTGGCGGTGTCGTCGGCGACATGGCTGGCTTCGCCGCCGCCACCTGGCTCCGTGGGGTAGCCGTGGTGCAGGTACCCACCACCCTGCTGGCCATGGTGGATGCGGCCATTGGCGGCAAGACCGGCGTCAACCATCCCGGCGGCAAGAACCTGATCGGCGCCTTTCACCAGCCCAGGCTGGTGCTGGTGGATCCCATGACCCTGGGCAGCCTGGCGGAGCGGGAATTCCGGGCCGGCATGGCAGAGGTGATCAAATACGGCGTGATCGGTGACCGGGCGCTGTTCGGAGAGTTGGAGGGGAGGGCGGACCTCAGCAGCATGGCGGCGATTGGCCCCGGATTGCTCCTGAAGATTCTCGAGCGCTCCGCCACCGCCAAGGCGCACGTGGTGGCTGCCGATGAAAAGGAGGGGGGGCTGCGGGCAATCCTCAACTACGGCCACACCCTGGGCCACGTGGTGGAAACGCTCTGTGGGTACGGCACCTGGCTGCACGGCGAGGCGGTGGCGATCGGCATGGCCGCCGCAGGTGAGATCGCAATGAAGATGGGCCTTTGGAGCGCTGCCGACCAGCGTCGCCAACGGGCCGTCATCGCCGCCGCCGGACTGCCCCACCGCTGGCCGAGCCTGAATCCGGAGGCGGTGATCGCCTGCCTGCAAAGCGACAAGAAGGTTCAGGACGGGCGGATACGCTTCGTTCTTCCCAATGCACTCGGTTCGGTGGA
Source organism: Synechococcus sp. (assembly GCA_035284945.1). Taxonomy (GTDB): domain Bacteria; phylum Cyanobacteriota; class Cyanobacteriia; order PCC-6307; family Cyanobiaceae; genus Cyanobium_A. The sequence continues at coordinate 11,937 of JAYKGS010000098.1, read as the reverse complement.
GATCCGCAACGATGTGGATGAAGCGACCATCCGAGAGGTGCTGCAGCTGCAGGGCGCCGATTCGTGAAGTTTCAACCGGCCGATGGCCCGCCACCTTGTGCCCCGCATCGCTGTTGGGCATGGTGTGACAACCGACGGGGTTGCCGATGAGCTGGAGCGAACTGGAACGTCTGGTAGAGGAGGCTGAGGCCGAAACGAGCCTGCAGCGGGCGCTGAAGCACTGCCGTACCCAGCAGGAACTGGTGCTGGCGGCCCGGCGTCTGGGTTACCGGATCACTCGGGTGGACCTGCAGCGCGCCCGACAGCTGGATTCCCGTGTCCAGCCTCTGGAAAGGCGCCTGGGCTGAAGCTGACCTGGCCGTCAATGACGATTGCGCGGTGGCTGGCCGTCTCCCCGCTGCAGCAGCTCCTCCCAGCGACACAGCTGCCTCAGCAGCAGGGCTGTGAGGGCAATCAGCAGTACCAGCCCAGCCCGGGCGGCATTTCCTGGCAGCCAGGCCGCCAACAGCAGCTCCACCACCAGGGTCCCAAGCAGCAGAGGCCGCCAGCGACGCATACCCAGCAGGGCTCCTGAGCAGGAGCGGCAGTGGCGGGTATGGCTTTCGTAGCGATCCATCAGCTGGGCATTTCCCAGCCGTGTCGGTAAGGTCGCGCCTGGAAACGGCGGTCCAGCTACGGCATCCACCCAGTCGTGGAGGGCCCGCACGTAGATATCGGCGCTGGTGGGCAGGAAGCTGGGGCATCGGACCCTTTCCTGCCAGTGGAGAAAAACCTGATCGTCCTCCAGCACAACGTGATTGCCCAGGTGTTGCAGCCATTTAGGTCTGGCCTTCAGCAGCAGGCGCGGCAAAAGGGAGCGGAACTGGAATGGGAAGCGGGCAAAGAGACGACACTCGCCCGGCCGGATGGGGGTGGCATACACCACGGTGAGAAAGCGGGCGAATCCCTTGGCCGTCAAGTCGTGCCACATCAGGCATGGGCCTGCAAAGGTCGTGAACTGGCTCCCCAGTTTTCCCCGGCGTGGACCCTCCGGCCAGGAGATGCTGAAGCCAGCCGCATCGGAGCCGGTTAGCTCGGCCAGCACTGGGGCGGCATTCTGACGGCGGCCCACGGTGCGGTGGTGGGTGAAGGGCACGTGGCTCACGTCCAGCACGTTTTCCAGCAGAGTGAGCGCATCCATCGGCAGATCGCGGAAGGTGTCCTGCACCAGCCAGGAGGGTTCGTCCAGGGGAGGCACTCGAGGCAGGTCCTGCAGCCGGGCCTGCGCTGCGGGGCCAGCAAAGACGAACAGCAGTCCCTGGGCTGTGGCAGTGGCAAAGGAGCGGCAGGAACTGCGGGGATTGCGGCAGGCGCTCACGGCTGCCTCCGGCTCGGCCTGGGGAATGGTGGTGCAATGCCCCTTACCGTTGAAACTCCAACCGTGATATGGACACTCCAACTCGCCCCTCTCATTGATGCGGCCTTCGCTGAGGGGGACCTGGCGGTGGGGGCAGACATCAACGAAGGCACGCCACTGGCTCGCCGTGCCATCCCACCAGAGAACGAGATCCTGCCCCAGCAAGGTGAAAGGGGTCGGTCGCAGCGGATCCAGATCCTCCAGGTAGGCCACCGGATACCAGCGCTCCTGCCAATGTCGCTGCCAGCGCTGCTGGGACTCCTTATCCAGGGGGGAGGCGACCATGGGTCCTAGCTAGAGGCTGAGGTGTAGTACCGCTGGGCATGGAGCCAGAGCAAACGGCTGCCTCCAAAACACACCATGGCAGCCAGCAGGGATCCGCCCGTCCACGCCAATGATCCCCTGCCCAGCAGCGCCTCGGCGGGCACCGTAGTGAGAAAGGCGACAGGCAATACGAAAGTGAAGACAAGCCTCAGGGCAGGGGGATAGGCACTCACCGGATACCGGCCCGCCACCAGGGTTTGGCGCAGCACCTCAGTGGCATTCCAGACCTTGACGAACCAGATGCTCAGTGCCGCCAGCACGAACCAAAGGCTGTAGAGGATCACCAGGGAAGCAAACAGCAGTGCCAGGGCTAGCGAGAGCAGCGATGGGGTCGGCAGGCCGGCCCTGCTTGCAGCCCATAGGATCAGAACCAGGGCAATCCCTATGGCCGGCAGCCCCCAGGGCGAAACGATGCGGGTTGACAGCCAGAACTGGCTGTCGATCGGCTTCAACAGCACGTAGTCGAGGGTGCCGGTCTGCACGTGGTTGACGATTCGGCTCAAATTGGGCTGAAGCACGCAGGTGGTGATTCCATCCAGCAGGGTGTAAAGCCCCTGTACCACAAGAGCCCCATTCCAGCTCCAACCCCCCAGGCTGGTGCCGCCTCCAAAAAGCAACTGGAGCACAAACAGGCTGCCGGCCAGATTGCCCAACACCGAGACAAGTTCGATCCCTGCATTGAGTGGGTATTCCAGCTCGGCTGCCATCGAGGTACTCCAGAAGCAGCGCAGGCTGCGTCCGTAATGGCCCCAGACGCCCATGGCTCAGGCTCCCATGGCCGAGTAACGGCGCAGGCCGGCACGCCATAGCCAGCGGCCGATCGGCAGCAGCAACAGGCTCCAACCGGCAATCGCCGTGAATCCCAGGGCCGCATTCACCGGTGCACCGGCCAGCAGCCTGGCAGGGAAATCCACCATCCAGGGGAAAGGCGTGGCCATGGCCAGAAGCCGGACCCCCGGAGGGAAGGTTTCAAGCGGTGCCACCAGGCCGGATAGGAACAGGTAGGGAATCAACAGCAGCCTATCGAGGGCCGCTGCTCGCTCACTCCAGAAACAGAGGGTTGTGATCAGCACCTGCAGCAGAAAGCGGAGCAGGAAGGCGGCCTGGATCGCCACCAGACCAAGCAACAGGGACTGTGCCGATGGGATCCAGAGCAGCCCCGGCACGAGCAGGCCCAGGACCAGGAGCATGACCGCCACGATAGGCACCCGGGAGGCCTGCTCACTCAGATGGGCAGCCAGATAGCGCCACAGGGGGGCCAGCGGCTGCAACAGAAAGGGAGACAGCCTCCCCTGCAGCGCATCCTCCTCAAACACGTGGATCAGCCACACCACGGTGAACTGACGCACCAGAAATGCTGAGAGGAAATAGCGACTGAGTTGCTGCGCAGACATGCCGGCTTGCACCCCTGCGCCGGAGCCGCTCCACACCCCGAGCATGATCAGGGGAAGCACCCCGGAGAGGGCCCACAACATGATTTCAGCCCGGTACTCGAGCATGAGGGCGTACTGGCTGACCAGCAGCGCCCGCGCCACCCGCCCGACATGCCGGAGGCTCATGCCGATTCTCCCGCTGCTGAGGCTTCCTGGCTGCGGAACAGGGCACCGACCAGCTCCTCTATCGGTGGGTCAGCCACCTCCAAGTCCACTACGGAAAAGCGCTCGAGCAGGGCCGCTACCCGAACGGTGAGCTGATCGCGAGGCACCAGCAGCCTCAGCAGGTGGCCTCGGTGCTCCTCGATCTGTCCGTAGTTCGCAAAAGCCTCGGTCGGATGGAGATCGGCAAGTTCCAGGCGTACCTGGCGGCAGGGGGCGAGCCGCTGGGTCAGAAGCGGCAGGGAACCGTCGTGAAAAAGCTGGCCCTGGTGGATCAGCAATACGCGCGGACAGAGGGCGGTGATGTCGCCCATGTCATGGCTGGTGAGCAGCACGGTTGCACCGGTCTGGCGGTTGTACTCGGCGAGAAAATCCCTGACCCGGGCTCGGGCATTCACATCCAGCCCCAGGGTGGGTTCATCCAGAAACAGCACTGAGGGGCTGTGCAGCAAGGCCGCCAGCAACTCAGCTTTCATGCGCTGGCCAAGGGAAAGCTTGCGCACGGGCCGCTGCAGCTCCGGTCCCAACTCGAGCATTTCAGCGAGTTCTCGGATACGTCTGGCCGCGGCGACGGGTTCCAGTCCGTAAACCGCCGAATTCACCTGGAGGGTATCCAGGGCAGGCAGATCCCAGATCAACTGCTGGCGGTTACCCATTACCAGGGTGATCTGGCGGAGGAATCGTCCCTGGCGGCGCCAGGGCTGGTGGCCCGCCACCTCAAGCTCGCCAGCGCTCGGGTGGATCAGACCCGTGAGCATTTTCAAGGTGGTGGTCTTACCGGCGCCATTCGGCCCTAGGAAGCCCACAAATTCGCCGGGCTCAATGCTGAAACTGATCCGATCAACGGCTTTCACATCCCGGTGCACCCGCCGCACCAGATGGCGCATGCTGCCCGCCAGGCCTGGCTGCTTCTCGCTGATGCGATAGCTCTTGCTCAGATTTCTTGCCTGGATGATCGTCATGGCGGCGCTGTCGGCCAAACCCAGCCGCGGTTCTAGCGGTTAGGGATCAGCATGGTCCGGAGTAGTTGGCTTGGGAAGATGGCCCTTGTGGCGGTGACAGGTGCCTCGGGCAAAACCGGTTGGCGTCTGGTTGATCAAGCCCTGCGGCAGGGCATGGCGGTGCGGGCGATCCTGAGGCCCGGTTCGGTTTTGCCACCGGCCCTGGTGGAGGCAGAGAGGCAGGGGCGGCTGGAGGTGCTCAGGCTGGAGCTCGGCGACAAAGAGGCCCTGCATGGAGCCCTGAGTGGCTGCGATGGTCTGGTGATCGCCACAGGAGCGCGGCCATCGCTGAACCTGGCTGGCCCCCTGCAGGTGGACGCCATCGGTGTGCGCGAGCAGATCCAGGCCTGCCGTGCCGTGGGCCTGAAGCGGGTGGTGCTGGTTAGCTCCCTCTGCGCCGGCCGCTGGCTGCACCCACTCAACCTGTTCGGGCTGATCCTGGTGTGGAAGCGGCTGGGGGAACGCTGGCTGGAGCAGAGTGGGCTGGACTGGACAGTGGTCCGCCCGGGCGGTCTCAGCGAAGACGACAGCCGCGCCGACGCGGAAGGGGTGGTCTACAGCGGAGCTGACCAGCAGGAAAGCAGCAGCCTCCCCCGCCTGCTGGTGGCGCGGGTGTGCCTGGAGGCCCTTGAAACTCCCGCTGCGATCGGGCGGATCATTGAGATCACCAGCAGCCCTGACCAGAGCTGCCAGGCGCTGTCCAGTTGGCTGGCCGCAGGCTGACCGGGCTGGTTTCATCTCAGAGCGCATCAGGGAGCTAGGGCTTCAGCACGCCGAGGCCCCCGAACTCAGGGGCCCGGCTCCTGCAGGAAGCGCGGCGGGGAAAGATGGCTCGGCAGAGCCTGGCCGCGGCCGTAGGCCAACCAGCGGAAATCCCCGAGGGCCGTGGGATCAACCAGCCGCAGCAGGGCCTCTCGGCGAGAGAGTTGCACGGCCAGATTCGTCTGGTGTTGAAGCCGGTGGAGTCGCTCTGCCAGGCCCAAAGCCAGCAGGGCCTGGCCCTGGCGGCACTGGCCCAGGGGCTGCCAGCCACTTGTCCTTGCGGCAGCATCGACGCTCTCTATGCAGAGATGGGCCGTGAGATCCCAGCAACCTGGATCCTGCAGCGGGTCGCCACTGGCCTGCTGGCCGCGGTAAGCCATCAGGGTGCCGGCGGAGCGCTGGGGTGCGTAATAGCGCCAGGCCTCCAGCGCGTAGTCGATCACGAGCAGCTGACCCTCGCTAACGGCTCTGGCGCAGTCCGCCAACCAGGGGGCAAGACCGGGATGGAGCTCGGTGCACCAGCCAGGCGGGCGCTGGGGGGAAGGGGGCAGGAGTCCGAGGGTTTCCAGCTGGCCAGTCGCCTCCGGCGCCAGGGGAGCGCCGGGCTCCAGCCGAAGCGAGGGCTGGGCGTCGAATCCCTCCTTCTTTGCCACCAGCTGCTGGCGCCAGAACGCCCCGTCCCATTCGATCCGCTCCACCGCAAGCGCATCGAGCACCTCATGGGCCAGCACCACGCCGCGAACGGGGGCCTCACTCAAGGCGGCGAAGCTCGTCCAGCGACAGGACATTGAACATGGCTGCAACAGGGCTCGCTGGCGCTCGGCCATGCCTGCATTGGGCTCCACCAGCACCAGTTCGGTGCGGACTGCCAGTTCGGGCCAGCCGCCGGCGAACTCTTCAGCCAGCTGCAGGGCCAGGCTGCCCTCCCCCGGCCCGGTTTCCACCAGGGCCAGGGGGCCGGGGGCGCTCTTCGCCAGTGGCGATAGCCACTCCGCCAGCTGGGGGGCCAGCAGCGCAGCGAAATCCGGGCCCAGGGACGGGGCAGTGGCGAAATCACCGGCCGGGCCGATCCGCAGCCGGCCAGTGCCATAGGCGCCGTGGGCCGGGTCGTGCAGAACCCAGTCCATGAAGGTGCGGTAGGGCACGGCGCCACCGGCAGCCTCCAGGCGCTCGAGAAGCCAGCCGGGCACAGTCACGTTCAGACGGCCGTTCAGGGAGAATGCATCTTCTCTGAGGCCAGGGGATGGATCGCGTGCTCAAAGCGATGTCAAGGGTCCTTAATGCGGGCCTGAAAGCATTTTGTGTGGTGCTTACCTGCTCGCTGATCACGGGCATCGCTCCAGCCCTTGCCTATGACAACCCCGACCTGCTGCCCGACCACCCCACTCCGGTGATCGACCTGGCCAAGGCCCTCACCGACGCTCAGCGCGCCAGCCTGGAGGCCAACCTCAACCGTTTTGAGACAGACACTGGCTGGAAGCTGCGGGTACTCACCCAGTACGACCGCACCCCGGGCCAGGCGGTGAAGAGCTTCTGGGACCTGGATGAGCGCAGCCTGCTGCTGGTGGCTGATGAGCGCGGCGGCAACCTGCTGAACTTCAACGTTGGCGATGCCCTGTTCGCCCTGATGCCTCGAACCTACTGGGTGGAGCTCCAGACCCGTTTCGGCAACCAGTACTACGTGCGTGACCACGGCCAGGATGCCGCGATCGTCGATGCACTCACCGCCGTGGAAACCTGCCTGGAGCAGGGTGGGTGTCAGGTGGTGCCAGGCCTGCCCCAGGAACAATGGCTGCTCACCCTCTCAACCTCCGTGCTGGGCGGACTGGTGGTTGGATTTGCGGCCTATCCCCGCAAGGAGGGGCGCAAGGTGGAGTGGGCCTGGGTACTGCTGCTCTCTCCCCTGTGGCTGATCCTGTTCGGTGCCCTGGGTCTGGGACCGATCGTCAGCCGCACCAGCGATGTGTTGCCAGTGGTGCGCAACAGCCTTGCCTTTCTGGGAGCAGCCTTGGCGGCCTATCTCATAGCAGGCGCCACGGTAGGCAAACCCCGCCCTCTGGATTCAGATTGAGCTCCCGCCAGTACGGGCGCCCAGACCCTTGAGGTTCTCCAGCCTGCATCGCAGGGAATCTTCGGGCGCGCAGACAGGCCTGGTGTTCGTTTCGTTGGCAATTTCCTGATCGACGCTCAGCTGACCGCGGAGCCTGGCCAGGTTGTCCTCGTAGAAGCGTCTGAGGTCGTGGAATCTCTTAACCGGCTGACCGTAGTAGCTGCGGCCGGCCAAGGTGGGGAAGCTCGCCCATTCCGGGGCCAGTTTCGCCGCCAGCAGGGGAGTGAAAAGCCCCTGATCGGCCAGAGCGAGGGCTCCGCGACGCTGAATCAGAAAGAGGGCTCCCTGATCCTGAACCTGGGGACCGAATTGTGCCACTCCCAGGGAACGGATGACCAGATCCCAGGTGAAGGGCATGAACTGGTAGGCACCGGCGGCTGCACTGGCATAGCGGGCCGTGCGCACCACCCGGTCGGGGTGACGCTCGAGCGAGGGCATCAACCCACCTCCGAACATGATCCGATAGCCGATATCGTCGCCATCAGCCCAGGTGCCTTCGGCATAGCGGATCGTGTTGAGCAGGGCACGGCGCTCGGGAGTGATTGCGTAGATGCGGGCCGCCGGCAGTGGCAGTGGAATGGTTGCAGGAGCAGCCAGGGGGAAGGTTTCTGCATTGACCGCCCCAGCATTCAGAAGCGGGAGGGCGGCGATGCTGGTGCTGGCAAGGAGGGAGAAGAATCGGGAGTTGATGCTGGGCGAGGTCATACCGGAGCGAATCAAACGGCAAGACCGCCTGCGGGCGGCCGAATCTGAAAAAAAGGAAGAAAATATTTGCTGCGCGAATTTGACTACAAAATTTCCGTGAACACGATGGTGTCAGTGACGGTCAAACAAGTGTCCATTGGTATGAACAATCACTCTGCCTGGTTGAGATCAACGTGCCTCACACGATTTGCAGCAAAAGATTCAATCGCTTTGGCGGCGTCCACGCAGCCATCAATCGGCAGCGGTGGATCGGTGGGGGGCTTGAGGGGTTGGTCCAATTCCCAATCGCCCACAAGGGCCTGGGCCTTGCCGAGCAAACGATGCCAGCCGTGCCGCACCAGGGCCGCCTCCAGCACGGGCGCCTCGGCAAATCCCTCACGATGCACCAGATGGATTCCGACCCCCATGGAAAGGGCCTCACAGAAAGAGCTGTAGCCCGGCTTGGTGACCAGGCGCCCGCAGAGGGGGAGTACCTCCAAAGGCCTCATCCCTGCCGGCAGCAGCTTGACGTTGGCAGCATCGGCCAGCATGGGATCGGCGCAGATGAAGGTGTGCTCGGGCCAAAGCTTGAACAGCTCGGAGCCCAGGCTGAGACCCAGGCCACCGAAGCTGACCAGGACGCAGCGGTCCCGTTCACCTGGCAGATTGAGTTGACTGGCCACCGCCCTGGCATCCAGGCGTGGCGTACCGGCAGTCAATCCCAGCCTCACCTCCGGCAGCCCCCAGTCCATCGACATGGCCAGGGGACAGTGGAGCAGCAGATCTCCCTGGCGGTAGGCGTAATGGCACTGCCGGGCCCAGGGAATGAATTCAGCACCCATTGCCCCGTAGATGGCATCCCAGCCGAAATTGGCAAGCCACACCAGGGGAGAATCGACTCGTCTGGCCAGCTCGGCGGCAGCTGGCGGCACATCGGCCAGTACCAGAACCGAGCAGTTCTGCTCAGCTAGCCAGGCCTGCTCCTGAGCCAAAAGGGCAGGAAGGCTTGACTCCAGCGCAACAAGGGCCTGGAGTGTGGCAGCTGGATTCACCCCGAGGGCATCCGCCTGCAGCACCCCCACATCCCAGCGGCAGGGGCGGTAGTCAAAGGGCACCGGCCCCAGGGCCTGGCGCAGGAAGGCCTCAGGCAAGGTGGTGGAAAGGGCCAGGCGCCATCCGGGGTTGCGCTGATGGAGAGCGGTGAGCACGGCGGCAGTGCGGGAACCATGGCCGAAACCATGGGCGCTGACGCAGGTGTAGATCAGCAAGATGCCAGTTGGGTAGTGGGCCTGGGGGCAGCCCAGAGGCGCTCTTCATAGAGCAGCTCGGCTCCAAGGCCATACCAGCGATGGCTGGCACTGACAAGTTCCTGACCCGCCAGCTCCACCCAGCTGAAATGACGCAGGGCCTGGCCCGACCCGTCTGTCCCATGTCGGGGCACGCAGGCGGTGTTGAGGTAGGCGGTGCCAGCCCGATCACGGCAGAAACTCTGGCGCTCACCCTGGCCGCGACGAAGGGTGTGGTGCATGTGGCCAAACACGACAAGGGGGAGGGGCCGGTGGCGCCGGATCTGCTGGATCGCAAGGGCAAAGTCCAGATCCCCCCAGTCGCAGGCGGGGGGCTTCCAGTCGCGGCCGCAGGGCGAACCGCAGTCGCTGCCGAGCCCGGAGGGACCACTGTGACCCAGCAGTACCAGGGGCCAGTGGCTGGGAGCGGCAACGGCGGCGGCGGTGATCCGATCAGCCGACTCCTGCAGGCTCACCGGTCCGAAGGCGGCCTGCGCGGCACGGGAGAGGTGGAAGCCCCCACCGGCTGTGCCGGGCCGAGCTCCCACCACTGCCAGCTCTGGCTGGTTGAGGCAGCGAAGTGCCCATCCGCAGTGCAATTCCCCCAGGAGATCGATCTGACGCTGAAGCGTGCGACCCGAGGCGTCTTTGCCGGCATCGTGATTACCCAGAACACAGGCCACTGGCAGGGGCAACTGGCGCAGCAGAGCTGGAATGCGCTGCTGACCGTCACTGAGGTCACCTACGACAAGCAGGGCATCGGGTTTGAGCAGCTCCAGCAGGAGATGGTCACTGTGATCCCAGGCCCCGTGCAGATCACCGGCTATGGCGATGCGGAGCTTTCTTACCCCGCCGGTACTCGCCATCTCCGCTGCCTAGGCTCATATCATCCTGCATCAACTGGGGGGATCCTGTTGGTTTTTGCTTCCCAAACCCGATCGAATGCGGAGCTGTTGCAGGCGATCACCAAGCTGAAGCGCCAACGCAAAGCTGTGATCCTGGCCCACTACTACCAGGATGACGCAATTCAGGACATCGCCGACTTCATAGGCGACTCCCTCGAGCTGGCCCGCAAGGCGGCTGCCACCACCGCAGAGGTGATCGTCTTCTGCGGAGTGCATTTCATGGCCGAGACAGCCAAGATCCTCAACCCGGCCAAGAGGGTACTGCTGCCGGACCTGGAGGCGGGCTGCTCATTGGCCGACGCCTGCCCGGCCGAAGCATTTGCCGCCTTTCGCGCCGAGCACCCGGATCACTTCGTGGTGAGCTACATCAACTGCTCGGCGGCGGTTAAGGCCCAGAGCGACCTGATCTGCACCAGCAGCAACGCCGTGGATCTGGTGAAGCAGCTGCCCGCCGACCGGCCGATCCTGTTCGGCCCCGACGAGAACCTCGGCCGCTGGGTGCAGGCCCAGAGCGGCCGCACGCTCACCCTCTGGCCCGGCAGCTGCCAGGTGCACGTGGCCTTCAGCGAGCAGGCGCTGCTGCAGCTGAAGCTGGAGCATCCCGAAGCCGAGGTGCTCGCCCACCCGGAGTGCCAGCAGCATCTGCTCGATCTGGCCGACTTCATCGGCTCCACCAGCAAGCTGCTGCACCGCGCCGAGGAGAGCGACGCGCCGAGCTTCATCGTGCTCACCGAGCCCGGCATCCTGCACCAGATGCGCCTAAGGGTGCCGCACAAGCAGTTCCATGAGGTGCCCGGTGCCGATGGCTGCAGCTGCAATGCCTGCCCCTACATGCGCCTCAACACGCTCGAGAAGCTGTGGCAGTGCCTCGAGCGGATGGAACCGGAGATCGAGATGGACGAGGAGCTGCGCCTGAAGGCCCTGGCCCCGATCGAGCGCATGCTGGCGATGAGCCGCTGACCCCTCAACCGCTGCAGCTGGCCAGCAAGAGGCTGGCGGTTGCCCGCCCACCCGGACCGCCGGCTTGGGGAGCGGGCCGCACTCATCGCCGCCGCGGAGATCCTGGCGAGCGATGCCGCGTCGCGCGTCCTGGATCGCTCCCGCCTCGGCGATACCCCCCTGACAAGCCTCACCCGCGAGAACCGGCAGAGCTGGAGGGCGCGCTGCTGGGGGTGGTGGGCATCGCTCTCAGCTGCGCAATCTCCGGCGAAACGCAATGCCATGTCCGCGGTTCAGCCCTGGGGTTGCAGAGGGTCAGCAGCTCAGGGTTGATGACAGTGATGGGGCTGAATCAGCGCCCGGGTTCGGCGACAGGAGAAGCGCTCGGGAATCAGGCTAGGATGATGATTCATTGGTGCAAATCAGATGAAGTTCAATGGCAGCCTTCCTGAATTGCAGACCATTCTCGATAAAATGGGAGTTCAGTGTCACTGGGAACATAAAGGCGCTTTTGAGGTCGCCGTCATCGACGACGGCGTCAGCAACCTGAAGCTCAACTGGTGGCCCGAGAGCGGGGTGCTGCAACTGGTGGGCGATCCGGAACAGCGGATCCCGATGCTGGAGAATCTCAGGCAGGCACTGGGTGACGATCCGGCCCATTCCTGACCGTCAGGCCACATCGCAGACCTGCGGCCTGAGCGTGAGGCATGCCAGCGGAATCGGGCGGCCGTTGCAGATCCGCACCAGAGCGGCTCGAGCCGGTGATCGGACCGGTGATCGCGCCGGTGATCGGGCCGGATTCGTCCCGCAGAGCAGCGCTGAGGGTGGCATCGTGAGCGGATGCCCCTGCCAGCCGGCGCTCTGCTCCAGCTCACGCCCCAGGGGCTCTACTGCCCGGCGGCGCAAGCCTGGATCGATCCCTGGCGTCCGGTGCC